>CAZMDO010000021.1:0-21439 GCA_964564445.1 uncultured Ruaniaceae bacterium
TTCCGGTCGAGGGCGAGCGTACCGGAGTCCTGCAGCTGGCGGAGGGTAAGGGATTAGTTCCCATAGCGCTCTGACCAGCAGTAACGCGAAACACGACGGCGTGCGTCTAGTGGGTGTCTAGAACGACACCGCCTCAGATCGAGGATGCCCGGCCGGGAGGTCAGTCCCGCCGGGCGCGGTGACCACCTAACAGAGAGGTGCTCACGATGAACCACACTACCGCTACACGCTCGTGGCCGTCCTGGGTCGCAACCGTGGCCCGCGACGCGGAGGACAGCACGATCCTGTGCTCGGGCGCAGCGCGCACGATCCAGATCACCGACACGTCCTCGGCGACACCGACAACGATCGGCCTGTGCATCCGTCCGGAGCAGCTGCTCACCGGGGACGGGGCAGCCACCGAGCCGGTGCTGGTCACGATGACGCCGGATGCGCCCGTGACCGTTCGCGACTTCACTCCCGCGGACGCTCGCCGGGTCGCCGCTGCGCTCATCGAGGCTGCCGAGCAGGTGGAGCGCACCGAGCAGCGCACGGTCACCAGCACCACCGGCACCGCGCCGATCACGATCACGCACACCGAGCCCGGCGAGGTGCGTGTGGACCTCGAGGACGGGTCCAGCCAGGTCTACGCCGTCGCGGACCTGCTCGCGGCGCTCGGGGCTGCATCGTGACCCCCACACCACGGTGGCCGGTCCCGTCGCTGCTGCGCTCACTCGCGCGGGCCGGATGGGGTGAGCTCGGCGGGCGGGAGTGGCAAGGGGTGCGCTCCGTGCTGCGCGCCCTCGCCGACAGCCTCCCGGACGCATCCGGCGAGGGTCACGTCACCGAGCCGCAGGTGGCCCAACGGGCGGGCCTGTCACTGCGCTGGACCCGCCGGTGCCTGCACGTGCTGGAAGACCTCGGGATCGTCGTGCAGTGGCGACGTGGCGGCGTCGTGGCGGGCCGTCCCACACCCTCGTGGCTGCGACTATCCAAGGCCGCGCTCGTGGCGCTGGTGGAGGCCGCCCGCCCGCTCCGGGAGGCCGCGGACGCTGCCCGGCGGTCACAGACGCGCGAGCGGCTGCTCGGGGTGCTCCGAGCGGTGCGTTCTCGCAGGTCAGCCCATGCGGCACTAGGTGCCCACCTCCACCCACCTCACGGTGGAGGCATCCGCCGAACCTCCGCCGGGCCTGTGGACAACCAGCCGTGCAGCCACGGTGAACCACGCGGACCAGCAGGGTGCGCCCTGTGCCGCCACGGGATCGCGGCGTAACCTTCGTCCAACTTGGACGAAGTTCCCAGAATTCTGGGAATCCTCGGCGGGCACACGATCAAGATGATCCGGAGCAGATCACCTTGGTCCAACTTGGACCCAGGTTCGCAAGACCTTGCGAACCCTCGGCGCTGGCAGGTGAGTCAAATGTCTCAGGTGTTCAGAACTGAACACCCTCGGCGCTGGCAGGTGTGTCATCTGACACAGGTGCCCCGACGTCCCGAGCGCTTCGGCCACCACATCGGCGGTGCGGGGTCCTCGCACCCTGGGCCCCGGTGGGCCCAGGGTCTCCGGAGTCGCCTTGCCCGAAAGCATCCGCGCCACCGGCACCTCGCCGCGCCACGCCCGCTCCACGGCGGCGGCGAACGGTGGGGTGAGTGCCACTCAACCCTCGAATCCTTACTTTCGTAGGGTTTCGCGCCCGCGCCCGCGGGGGTGTCGTCTGGAGGTCTTCTCCTGGGGGAGATCTCTAGACCCTCGCGCCCGGCACGCGGGGACGGCCCAGCCTCTTCATGTCCTGAACTGGCTGATCCCCCGCGCCCGGCCCGCGGCGGACGGCCAGGTCGGGAGTCCACGGAACCCCGACCTCGCGCCCGCGCCGGCCACGTCACCGGCGGCGAGGGTGCGGCGGGTGCGTGCCGTCACGGCCGCAGCGGCACGACCTCCCCGGTCGGCAGCATCCGGTACCGCGGGCCACGGAACGCCGCGTACACACCCGCTTCGCCCAACGCGGCCAGGTCCAGGTGTCGGCGTTCGTCGGCGAAGCCGTTGTGCTCGGCCCACGAACGCCTGAACGCCTTGAACATCTGCCAGGCCGGATCAACCGGGCCGGCAAACGACGGCCGCCGATACTCGATACCCAACTCGGCCGCCAGAACCTCCACGGCCACCGGGTCGGCCCACAGCACGTGGTCAGGGTCGGTCAGCTCCACCGGGACCGCGCCAACCTCACGGACCACGCGGCGACGGCGGGCCATCAGCCGCCAGCCTTCCGGTACGCGGACCACCGAGCATCCGCAGCCCGGCGAGCATTCGAGGACACGGCAGAGACCACCGAGCCGGCGTGCTCCCCGTCCTCCGGCAGGTCCAGCGCGGACAGCAGCCGGTGCAGCACGATCTGCTGTTGGCGAGCCTCGGCGAACGCGGGGTTGAGCACCTGCTGGCCTTGCGAGCCGGTCACCATCGGGCCAGCAACGGCGATCTGCGCATCGAGGGTGTCCAGGCGGTCCAGGCACCGGCACGCCTCCACCAGCAGCGCCATTTCAGCATCGGACAGCTCGTATTCGCTCACGGTCTGCCGCCAGAACGCCCGGCCACGCTTGGCCAGACCCGCCGGCGGGCGCGGTTCCTTCGTTGACTTCCCGGTCATTTCTTTGCCTTCCCTTGGGGAAACTGGACGTTCGGCACGCTGGCACATAAGAGTCCCCTGTCCGACGGTCAGGGTGCCTGCCTGACTTGGGGGTAGCCCCCCCTATGCTTTGCCGTGCCTTGACCTTGACTTGGTGGTCGTGGGTGAGCGCGGCGACCAACGATGTGCCGATCGCCGCGCTCGTGCTCGTGCTCAGCGCGTGAGCTCGTCGCGGTCGAGCCGGTCGATCTTCCAGTCCGGCCGCGGTGGAGGTTCGGGTGCAGGCTCGGGGTGCTGGCCTCGGAGTAGCCCGTCGAGGTCACCGGCCCGCAGTCTGTCCACGATCTGCTCTGCGCTCATGCCTGCGAGGTCGGCGACCGTGTAGCCGCTGGTGGCTGCCTCGGTGCCTGCCTCGGTGGCCTCCGGGGCGGGCGCCTCCGGGGTGCCGGGGCGGAGCAGGTGGTCGAGGTGTCCCTGTTCTCTCAGCGTGTTGATCTGGTCCGGGGTGAGCGCGGCGAGCCCATCTCTGGTGGTGGGGTCCATCAGGCGTCCACCTCCTGCCGGGCGGCACGGGCCTGCCAGTGCTGGTCCCACTGCTGGGCCTGGGCCTGGGTGCGGGCGCGCCGGTCGGCCCGGTCGGCCTTGATCTCCAGCTCGGTGGTGAACGCCTTCTCCGCAGCCTCCAGGTCACGTTCCCAGCCGATGAGGACGGACCGTATCTGATCACCGATACCGCCGTCGCCTGTGGCTCGGGTGCGGATCGGCGCGCCAGGGTCGAGGGCGACCTGTCGCCACACACCGAGCGCGGACAGCGCGGCGCGGTAGCCGGCGGCCGCCTCGGAGACAGCGGCGATGGTGGAGCGCACATCCTCCAGTGCGTCAGCGGCTGCCTGGCGAGCCTGGGCCATGCCCTGCTCCTGCACCTCGGCGAGTGCGTGGCGGATGGTGGCGGCGGCCTGCGCAGCGGTCTTGCGCTGAGCCACCTCCACGGCCCGCAGCTGCGCTTCGAGGGTGTCGAGGTCGGCCGCGTTCGGCGGCTTGATCTTGGTGGTGTCCTCCCCGTTCTCGGCGGCCTCGGTCAACCGCTGGCTCCAGGTGCGCTGGGCGGCCTTGAACTTCGCCTCGGCGTCGTCCATCTGCCCTTGGGCGTCGGCGCGGGCGACCTGGGCTGCGAGGTAGCGCTCGTACGCGGGACGAATGTCGGGGTGTGCGTCGAGGATCTGTTCGGCTCCGGGGCCGTCGAGCGCCACCGTCCAGCGAGGGGTGCCGGTTCCGTCTCGGAATCGGGTGTCGAGCTTGCGTGTCATCTGTCGTCTCTTTCTGTCGTCCGGGCCTGTATCTCAGGCTCGGTAGTCGTGGGTGGTGAAGGTGTAACCGCGGGCGCGCACGTCCGGTGATTGGGTGATCCCGCAGCCGGCAGCGAAATGCTGGCGCCCGTGGCGCTTGACCGAATGGCGATGCCTCCGGCCGCACAACGGGCAGGCGATGATGACCGACTGGCCGTGTACCGAGAGCACCTCGGCGGCCGGGATGGGCTGGCGCTGCCGCTGGTCCAACGGCTCGGGCAGCCGCCCGTTGTTGAACAGCGGCGGGCGTGGTGTCTGCCTGCGCTGCCCGCAGTCGGCGCAGACCTCGGGGATGAGTCCCGGCGGTGCCGCCCGGCGGTCGTTCTGCCACAGGTGGCGGTGTGGGGTGATTGTCTCGGTCACGATTCCTTGCTCTCCTTCTCGATGAGCGCTGCTGCTACGGCCGCGGCGTGTGGGCAGTCGGGCCGGTCGAACCTTCCGCAGGCGTCGCACCTCCACGCCCGTCCTCGGCCGCCGTGACGGACCCGTACGGTGATGCGGGCACCGGGCAGCTCTACCAGTGCGGTCCGGCCGCTGGCGCCGGTGCCGATGATGTGGACTGTCACGCGCTCTTCTCCTTCCTCGGCCGCCCGCGCCGTGGTGCGCGGTCAGCAACGGTGAGCCCGGCCCATACCGATGTGGGCTCAGGGTGTTGTTCGATGTACGCCCGGCAGCGGGACAGCCCAGCGCAGCCGGAACACAGCCGGGCCACGAACTCCTGATCGTCGTGGTCCTCGCTGGTCCACTCAGCCGCCGGGTGATCCATGCATGGCACCTTGCAGCCGATCTCCCGCAGCCGCTCCAAGTGCTCCATCAGGTTGACGTGCGCCCGTTGCCGGTCCGGATCGTGAGCCCGCGGCCCGCTCACCGCTCGGCCTCCATCAGCTCGTCCAGCAGCCGGCGGGCCTCGTCCAGCCGCCAGTTCGCCACGGCCCGGCGGAGCTGCTTGTATGCCCGTTCCCGACGCTCACCAGCAGCCCTGGCGGCCTCGGTGGCGTCCGCAGCGCAGACGTCATCCTCGGCCGGGGTGAAGTCCGCGCAGCCGGCGAGCCCGGTTCCGTGGATCCGCCGGACCCGGCCGCAGCGGGCGCAGATATCGAGGTCGTTGTGGGAGCCCATCAGCTCCTCCTCTCCTCACAGTTCGGATGGGTGGTCTGTCCGTAGGTGGAGCGGATCAGCGGGAGTCCGCACGCGGTGCAGACGTGGCCGGTGATCGGCCATGCGTGACCCTCGTGGTCGATCCAGCGGCGGGTCATGACTCGGCCTCCTGCTCGGCCATGAAGCGCTGAAAGTCGGCGTAGTCGGGATGCGGATTAGACGGCTCCACCTGGGTGGTTCCTGGGTGGTTCCCGGTGGTTCCCGGAACCACTGAGAGTGGTGGTTCCCCGGTTCCTCCCCTAAGGGAACCGGAACCACTCACCACCGAATCACCCACCGAGTGGTTCCCCGGTTCCTCGTCCTTCCTGAAAGGGCGAACACTGGAGTGGATCACCGACCGGTTAGGTCCGTCCTCGCGCAGCACGTAACCCTCGGCGACCAGCACGCCGACCGCTTGGATGATCGCCTCACGCTTGCCGGTCACGTTCTGCGTGATCTGGTTGGTCGTGGACGGCCCGGCGACCTCGAGGTGTCGGCTCACCCGTTCCATGAGGTAGGTGGGCCGGAACCCACCGTCGGCGGTCTTGGGCGTCTCGGCCGGTGCCACCAGCTCCACACGGGACCGGCCAGCCTCGGGGGTCACCCGCAGCTCGGCGACGGTCTGCCCGTGGGCGTAGGTGCCCTGTCGGTCCTTGCCGACCACCAGCACCGCCATACCTTCCTTGTCGCGGGAGAACGCCACCTTGCGCTGCAAGGAGTAGATCACCCCGTTCATGGCGGCCTGCTTGCGCTGGGAGCCGATCGGGAACAGCGACTTCTCATCAGCCTTCGGCACGTGATCCAGCAGCAGCACCGCCGGGCCTAGGTCCGCTGTCGAGCGGGCGACCCGTGCGCACCAGGTGGCAACCTCGGCGTCCTCGTTCTGCCTCACCCCGTCAGCGGCCAGCGCCTCGCCTACCGAGTCCAGCACCACCAGGGTCACACCGTGCTCAGTGACGGTGCGGTGCACCTGCTCCATGCCGTGCCAGGACGGTTCAGCGGGCCGCTTGTAGTGGAACCGGGCCAGCACGTCCTCAGCGGGCACCTGAAGGTCGATCAGCAGCCGTTCAACGATCGTTGCGGCCGTGTCCTCCAGGTCCACCAGCAGCACGTGCTCACCGGCCTTGAGGCAGTCGGCGATCACGCACGCGGCAAGCCACGTCTTCCCGGCACCACCGATGCCGTGAACACCGTGGACCTTCCCCGGATACAGCAGACCGCCGGCCCCGTCGATCCTGCCGATCGTCGGCAAGGGTCGCTTCAACGTGCCGTCCAGCACGCCGCTAACGGTCGCGGCCAGGTCCACATCAGTCCACGTGCTGCCGGTCTCCTGGGCGGCCTCCTGAGCGTCCTCTGGGACCACGTACGGGGTCCAGTCCTCCAGGGTGTGCCCGGCGGCGATGTGGTCGGCAGCGTCCTTCCCGGTCGCGGCCTGCACGAAGCGGATGGACTGCACCATCCCGTCGAGCCGGCCGGCCACCGTCTGCGCCCATCGAGCACCCGCAGCGTCGGCGTCCACCACCACGGTGATGTTCCCGCCGTGCAGCGGCGACAGGTCCGCTTTGCCGATGGACTGCGCACCCTGGGGTGCGGTCGTGGCGACCACACCGACGGCCTCCAGCGCGTGAACATCCTTCTCGCCCTCCACCAGGTACACCGGCACATCGGCGTCCACAGCGGCCACCACAGCGGCCCGGCGGTACAGCTCGGGAATGGTGGTCACGTTCTGCTGGAAGAACCGCTTGTCCGGCGACCGGTGCACGATGCGGCCATCGTCATAGCGGTAGGTGGCACCGTTACGGCTGTCGAACAGGTCGCGGCGGGTGAGGTCCAGCGCGGCGAGCACGCTGTCGGTGCCACAACCGCCGTGGCAGTAGACCAGCACCTGACCTTCGATGCCGCGCACCGACAGGGACGGGTTGCGGTCCTCGTGCGCCGGGCACTGCGCCACGGCGCTATCGCCGCGTTCGACCACGCGGGAACCGTGCGAACGCAGCGCGTCCACCAGCCGATCGCGGGCACTGTCGGCTATGCTGGGACTAGGCCCGTCAGCCTGAAACTTCATTGAGTTAGCCGCCTTCTCGCCGGGGCGGCTTTCTCGTGTCTGGGGACTACGCACCGGCGCTCACCTCCGCCATGACGTTGTGCGCGGCCCGCTCACCGGCAGTGTCCCGGATGCCGTCGTGCAGCTTGCGCCGGAACGGAGCATCGGACTCGGCAGCGGCGAGCAGCGCATAGTGCCTGGCACGTTCGGCCAGTTCGGTGCGCTTGTCCCACGTGCGGCGCACGTACCGAGCGCACTTCGACGGTGACCAGTCCGGCCGGGCCTCGGTCAGCGCAGCAATGGCCGCACCGATGCTCTCGGCGCCGATCAGCGCGGCCACCGGATCAGGACAGACCTGTCCTATCTGATTGACCGGCTGAGACTTCCAGGACCGGGTACCGCTCTCCGGGATCACGCTCCCGCGGGCGGCCAGGTCACCCAACGGCCTCACCGCCAGAGGTGAAGGTGGTGACCGGCTTCAGTGCCCGGTTGAGGTCTTCGGGCCGGATGCGGATAAGGCGACCGACGCGAACGGCCTTCAGATGACCCTTGGAGATCATCCGGCGGATCGTGTAGTCGTTGACTTGGAGCTGCTGGGCAGCCTGGGGGATGGTCAGGAACGACGGCTGTTCCTGTGTGGTCGGGCTGGGCATCGTAGGAGCCTCCGGGACATGACTAATGGCCCCTACCTCGGTCTGGAAACCAAGTTCAGGCTGTCTGTCCCGCAAGGCGTACGGCTCGCGGCCCGTGCGTCAGAGTTCCCTCTGACACTCTCCTATGCTACAGGCTGCGCACGTGGGTTATGTCCAACACACCGGCCAACGGCGTGTTGCGTGTCGCCTCCACATACCGCCGTAGCGTGGTGTCCCGTAGGTCAGTGACCGGATGACCGCACCGCGGACACTCGGGAACGTGCCAGGTGGTGCCACCGTCGGCGCGCTCGGTGGACGTCACCGGGGTATGCACGACGTGGCGACTGCTCTTACCGTCGCGGCGCGGCCGTGCGCTCTCCGTCGCCGCGTCCAGCGTCATCGTTCGCAGCGGTTCCTGCGGGCTCCACAGCGCCACACCATCGGCGTCCCGCTCCGGGGTCCAGTCGAATCGTGCTAGCTCGGTCACCCGGTGCGGCGCCTTGGTCGTGCCGGTGCAGATCACCCGTAGCTCGCTCACTTCTCGTTCCCCTCCCCGTCGAGCGCGGCGTTGAGCCTCGCGGTTAGTGCCCGGTCACGCTCCACCGTCGCGTGCTGATAGCGGGCAGCCGCATCAGGGTTGAGGTGTCCCCCGCGGCGCATCAGCTCGGCTTGCGTCGCGCCTTGCTGGGCGTACGCGGTGAGTCCGGTGTGCCTCAGGTCGTGGAACCGGAACCCGTCCCGTCCCGCGGCCTCGCGTGCTGCTCTCCATGCACGGTCAAACTGCGTCTGCGAGATCGGAACCTCGGCGTTCCTCGGGGACGGCAGCAGCGGACCCTCGCGGCCGGGGCCAGCGAACCGGGATATGTGGTCGCTCAGTGCGGGCAGCAGAACGGGCGGTATGGCGATAGATCGAGCGGAACCGGCCTTCGGTGGCGCGTACGCGGGCGGGGTGGTCTTGGAGTGCCACTGTCGGCGGACGTGCAAGGTAGCTCGCTCCGGGTCGTCCAGAGCCTCTAGGTCGCGGCGCTGCAGACCGAGCACCTCACCTTGGCGGAGCGCGCACCACGCGGCCAGCGGAACCGCGATCTGGAGGTCCGGCGGCATTGCCTCGGTCATGGCGCGAACCTCGGCCGGGCTAGCGATCTGCTCCGGGTCGATGGTGTCGGACATGCGCGCCTTCGGGACCGTCACCCTCACCGGCGAGAGGGTCAGCCCGCCGACGTCGGCGGCTATCGCGGTCCGAAACATCGTGCGCAGCGTGCGGGCCACGTTCTGCCACGGCCCCCTCGCCTCGCGTACGCCGCTGACCAGTGCATCGACGTCCTCGCGGGTAACGTCCATCAGCCGCTTGTCACCGAGCACCGGCAGTACGTGCACGTTCAGCGTGGAGCGATAGGAACGGGTAGTGCCTGGCGACTTGCCCACCGATTCGAGCCGCTGCAACCAGTCCTCGGCCCACTCCTCCACGGTGACCGCGGTAATGGCTTCCTGCAGCTCGGCGTCTCTGATCTCTTGCCGGCGCTGCTGGGGTGGGATGAAAACGCCGCGGGCCATCTCAGACCGAGCGATTGCACGCGCGGCTTTGGCGTCTCCGAGGGTGTCGAACGTGCCGATCGAGTACTGCGTGCCCCGGTAGGACAGCCGCAGACGGTACTTCCCTTGGATGACCTGCACACCCTGGGGCAGCTTCTTTGCCCTCGCCATGCCGCACCGTCCCTTGCATCCGCGTCTACCTCTAGTCTAGTTTAGAGCAAACAACTGCACATTGGCGCCTACTAGAGCACAGTGTCACAGATCGTCGTAACCGGTGCTGTACCAACGAAAAACCCCGGAACCTCAACGATTCCAGGGCTCTCGTGGCGGAGGGTAAGGGATTCGAACCCTTGGTGCTTTCGCACAACGGTTTTCAAGACCGTCACATTCGGCCGCTCTGTCAACCCTCCAGTGCTCGGTCATTCTTCCCTATCGCCGGCGCCGGTCCCAAACTCGCCACCGGGCTCGGGCCGGACGGCGGAGGGCTGGGGTGCTCCAGCTCGTCACCGTGGTGCTGCACAACGCCGGGGCGCAGGGCCGCGCGGTGGTTCGTATCCTGGGCAGATGCGCGCGATGGTGATCACCGAGGACGGCACGCTCACTCCCGACGAGCTGCCCGACCCACAGCCCGGTCCCGGCGAGGTGCTCATCGAGGTCGCGGCCGCGGGGGTGAACCGCGCCGACCTGCTCCAGCTGAAGGGACTGCACCCACCGCCGGCGGGCGCCGCCACCTGGCCCGGTCTGGAAGCCTCCGGCACGATCGGCGCCCTCGGCCCGGGGGTGTCCGGCTGGGAGGTGGGTGACCGGGTCACCGCCCTGCTCGACGGCGGCGGCTACGCCGGGCTCGCCCGTGCACGCGCCGAGAACCTGCTGCCCGTGCCCGAGCACCTGGACCTGGTGGCGGCCGCCGCGTTCCCCGAGGCGCTGGGCACCCTGTGGTCCAACCTGGTGGCGATCCCCGGGCTGGCCGGGCCCGCCGCGCTCATCGGCACCGACGCAGCGGCCGGCCCCTCCCCCGCCGCGGGCCGCACCATCCTGGTGCACGGCGGCTCCGGTGGGGTGGGTGCCGTCGCGATCCAGCTCTTCACCGCCCTCGGCGCCCGGGTGCTGACCACCGCCGGTGGGCCGGAGCGCACCGCCCGCTGCCGCGACCTCGGTGCGGCCGCAGCGATCGACCACCGCAGCGAGGACTTCGTCGAGTGCGTCCGCGAGCTCACCGACGGCCGCGGTGTGGACGTGGTGCTCGACCCGATCGGGGCCGCCTACCTGGAGAAGAACATCTCGGTGCTCGCCGCCCACGGGCACCTGGTGGTGATCGGGATGCAGAAGGGCACCACGGGTACGCTCACCCTCGCCCCCATGCTCTACCGCTGGCTCAGCCTGCACGGCACCGCGCTGCGCGCCCGACCGCAGCAGGAGAAGGGGCTCATCATGGCCGACGTGCGCCGCCGCGCCTGGCCGCTGGTCACCGCAGGGTCGGTGCGGCCGGTGGTGCACGCCCGCCTCCCGCTCACCGAGGCGATGGCCGCTCACCAGCTCCTCGCCGACGGCGTGGCGTTCGGGAAGGTCTTGCTCCTCCCCTGAGCCTCCACTCAGCGGAGAAGGTCATGTGGATCCGGGCACGGGTGACCGGATCCACATGACCGTGTGGGAGAGCCACAGCACCTCAGCGCCCGGTGAGCCGCACCATCCCACCAGGGCTCCGCCGTCGAGCGCTGCTCAGGAATCCAGCAGACCCTGCGCGAGCGCCGGGGCGAGCACCGGGGAGAGCGGCAGCCGCGGGATGAGGGTGGCCTGCAGCGCGTGGTAGATGTCCGGCTTGCCGGCCCACACGGTGGCGCTCGGGCCGTTGTCCGGGCCGAGCTCGTGGAACCAGGAGCCGTGCTCCTCGTCGATCAGGTGCACCGCCGCGTACTCCCACCACAGCTGGTACCAGGCGGCCAGGTTCGCGTCCCCGGTCACCCGGTACAGCGCCGCGGCCGCGCCGAGCGCCTCGGTGACCACCCAGTGCATCCGTTCGCGCACCAACGGGGTGCCGGAGAAGTCCACCGTGTAGACGAACCCGTCCGCACCGTCGGTGTCCCAGCCCTCGGCCACGCCCAGGTCGAACAGCGCCTGCGCCCCCTCGAGCATCCAATCCTCGGCGGACACCCCGCGGGCAGCCCAGGCGGCGCGCACGTGCAACGCCAGCCGGGCCCACTCGAACCAGTGCCCGATGGTGGCCCCGGCCGGGCGGAACTGGTCGGCCGGGTCGTCCATGTTGTAGTCGGTCAGCGGTTCCCACGCGGCGTTGAAGTGCTCCGGGATGCGCCAGGAGTGGGAGCGGGCGAAGTCGTCCACCACGCGGCGGGTGATCCGGGTGGCCCGCTCCAGCCAGGAGTCGTCGCCGGTGACGTCCGCGGCGGCGAGGTAGGCCTCCACGGTGTGCATGTTCGCGTTCACGCCGCGGTAGGCCTCGCACGCGGTGAAGTCGGCGTTCCAGGACTCCACCACCATGCCGTCCTCCTCGCTCCAGAACCGCTGCAGGGAGACGGTCAGCGCCTCCTCCAGCAGCTCCTTGCCGCCGGGCCTCCCCGCGGCCGCGGCCGAGGAGGCCGCCAGGATCACGAACGCGTGCGCGTAGGCGGCCTTGCTGTCGTCGATCGGGCCGTGCGGACCCACCTGGGCGTACCAGCCGCCGTTGACCGGGTCGCGGAAGTTGGTGCCCAGTGCGCGCAGCCCGTGGTCGACCATCGTCGCCGAGCCGGGTCGGCCGAGCAGGGTGCCCAGGGCGAAGGAGTGGATCATCCGGCAGGTGACCCACAGGTGCGAGCCGTGCTCGGGCAGCACCAGGCCGTCGGAGCCCAGGTAACCAAACCCTTCTTCCACATAGGCGCCGGCGGCGAAGCCGAGCAGGGCATCGGACTCGCGCTCGAGCCAGCGGGCATGGGCCGGGTTGGTCAGCCAGTTCATAGTCGCAGGCTAGTGGTTCTTGCCGTCGACGGCGGAGCGCACCCGCACATCTCGCCTCACCTTGGCATGATGGAACCATGAGTACTCCGAGCGAGAACGAGAGTCGTGCCAGCTCAGAGGAGCCGGAGGCGGACGCCCCCGAGGGTGCTGACCCCTCCGGTGCGGACGGCCCGCGGCCCAAGGTGGTGGTCTCCTCCGCCGCCGGGCTCGGCGTGGCCGCCGACGACGCCGACACCGACCCCTCGGCCATGGTCGAGGAGCCGGCGAAGGTGATGCGGATCGGCACCATGATCAAACAGCTGCTCGACGAGGTGCGCTCGGCCCCGTTGGACGACGCCGCCCGGGAGCGGTTGGCCGAGATCCACGAGCGGTCCCTGCACGAGCTCGAGGACGGGCTGAGCGAGGACCTCACCGACGAGCTGCACCGGATCACGCTGCCGTTCTCCGACGACCGGTCCCCCTCGGACGCGGAGCTGCGGATCGCCCAGGCGCAGCTGGTCGGCTGGCTGGAGGGGCTGTTCCACGGCATCCAGACCGCGTTGGTCGCCCAGCAGATGGCCGCCCAGAACCAGCTGGTGCAGATGCGCCGGGCGCTGCCGCCGGGGTCCGCCCCGCAGCAGGGCATGCCGCCGATGGGGATGCCCGGGCAGCACGGCGACCGCGGCGACCACGGCACCGGGCAGTACCTGTAGCGCGCGGGTCGGCCACCCACCCGGGCGCACGCCGCCCGGCCGCCACATCGAGCACGCCGTCCGGTCGCCGGTTCGGCACTGGCTGCAGTGACTCGGTACCCGGGAGCACGAGCCGCCGCCCGCGGTCACGAGTGCATCGATTCACCGGGGTGGGCGGGCGGGGGTGCGGGCGCAGTGGGGCGGGGCGGAGGGCTGGGGCGGGGTCAGCCCTTCACCGAGCCGGCCAGCAGCCCGCGGACGAAGTAGCGCTGCAGGGCGAAGAACACGATCAGCGGCACGATGATCGAGACGAACGCCCCTGCGGTGAGCAGGTGCCAGTCCTGCCCGCGAGAACCGGTCAACGCCGCCAGCGCCACGGTCAGCGGCTGCACCGTCTGCGACCCACCGGAGAAGGTGAGCCCGACCAGCAGGTCGTTCCAGACCCAGAGGAACTGGAAGATCGAGTAGCTGGCGATGGCGGGCAGCATCAGCGGCAGCATCACCCGCAGGAACACCGTCACGTGTCCGGCACCGTCGATGCGGGCCGCCTCGATCAGGTCCCGCGGCACCTCGGACATGAAGTTGTGCAGCAGGAAGATCGCCAGCGGCAGACCGAAGATGGTGTGCCCCACCCACAACGACAGGAACGGGAACATGTCGGTCAGCGTGGTGCTGGAGAAGATCTTCAGCAGCGGGATCAGCGCCATCTGCAGCGGCACGATCTGCAGTGCGAAGACCGCCACGAAGACGGCATCGCGCCCGCGCCACTTCAGCACCGAGAAGGCGTAGGAGGACATCACCGCCAGGACCAGCGGGATGATGGTGGCCGGGATGGCGATCACCAGGGAGTTCTGGAAGAAGATCGCCAGGTTCGTCGACGGCGACCCGCCCAGCACCGTGCGGTAGTTCTCCAGGGTGAACTGGGGATCGGAGAGCACCGTCCACCAGCCGGAGGACTTGATCGCAGCCTCCGGACGCAACGAGGAGATGAACAGCCCGAAGGTCGGGATCGTCCACAGCACCGCGATCACCAGGGCGATCGCGCTGCCGATCCGGTTGGAGACCAGCTCCTTGAAGGAGGAGGCGCTGGACCGGCGGGGGCTCGGCGCCGGGCGTTCCCGGCGTGCCTCGACGACCCGTGCGTTCTCGGTGGTGGCCGCGTTGGCCGCTCCCGCCGTCATCCTCGTACCGCCCTGTTCTTCGACATCTGGATGATGTTGTAGACGATCAGCGGGATGACCAGCACGAAGATCGCCACCGCCATGGCCGAGCCGATGCCGCTGTCGCCGAAGGCGAAGGCCCACTCGAACATCTCGTTCGCCAGCACCTGGGTGTCGAACTCGGCACCGGTCATCGTGCGCGGGATGTCGAAGAGCTTCAGCGTGGCGATCGAGATCGTGGTCAGCACCACCACCAGCGAGGGTCGGATGGAGGGGATGGTGATCCGCCAGAACATCTGCAACCCGTTCACCCCGTCCAGCCTCGCGGCCTCGATGATCTCGGTGGGCACCGCCTTGATGGAGGCGGACAGCACCACCATCGAGAAGCCCGCCTCGATCCAGACCAGCACCATGATCAGGAAGATCGTGTTCATCGGTGCATCCTGCAGGAATCGCACCGGTTCGAAGCCGAGCCCGGTGATCACCGCGTTCAGCAGGCCGATCTGGTCCTGAGCGGCGCCGCGGTACTCGTACACGAACTTCCAGATGATGCTGGCGCCCACGAAGGAGATCGCCATCGGCAGGAACAGCAGGGACTTGGCGACCTTCTCGAACCGGGACCGGTCCACCAGCACTGCGTAGACCAGCCCGATACCGGTGGACAGCGCCGGCACCAGCAGCACCCACAGCATGGTGTTCCGCACCGCGATCAGGCCGGAGGAGCTGTTCACCAGGTGGGCGTAGTTCGCCAGGCCCACGAAGTGTTCGCTCCGCTTGTCCATGAAGGACATCCAGATGGTGCGGACCGCGGGGTAGACCAGGCCCACGATGAGCAGCAGCAGCGCCGGCCCGCTGAACACCGCCACCATCAGTGGGGTGCTCCGGTTGCGCTTGGCGCGGTCAGCCAACCGGGCGAACAGCAGCAGGCCGACGATCAGTGCCGCGAAGACCAGCAGTGCCAGGACCAGCTGGCCGTTCTTGGAGTAGAGGAAGAATCCCACGATGAGCCTCCCGGGGTGGTGGGGTCTGCGAACGACAGCCGGGCCGGAGCCTCGGAAAAGGCTCCGGCCCGGCGCGTGCTCAGCCCTCCGGCCAGCTCGCCTCGATGTTGTCCAGCGCCTCCTCAGTCGTGACCGATCCGTCGATCCAGTCGGTCATCTGGGACCAGAAGGAGCCTGCCCCCACCGAGGAAGGCATCATGTCCGAGGCGTCGAAGCGCACCACGGCGTTCTCGTCCTGCATCAGCTCCAGGGTCAGGCGCAGCACCTCCGAGGAGGCGTTCGCCGGGTCCACCTGCAGGTTCGGGCTGACCACCCCGCCCAGGGAGACGCGGGAGTTCGCCCACAGCCCGGAGGCCATGTAGGCCTGCACGGCCATCGTGGCGTCGTTGTCGTTGAAGGCGACCAGGTTGTCCCCGGCCACCAGCAGCGGCTTCTCGTCCGCGCTGTCCGCGGGCAGGTAGAAGGCGAAGATGTCACCGTCCGGGCCGACGTTCGTGCCCTCCGGGAGCTGGGCCTCGAGGAACGAGGCGGCCCGGAACATGAAGCAGTCACCGTCCAGGATCTCGTTCGAGGGGTCCGCCCACGCGGTGGTGGCGATCGAGCGCGGGTCGCCGATGCCGCCGTTCACGTAGTCCGGGTTCTGCAGGATCTCGCCCACCCGCTCCAGGGAGGCCAGGATCTGCGGGTCGTTGAACGGGATCTCGTGGTCCACCCACTGGTCGTAGACGTCCGGGCCGGCCTCGCGCAGCACCACGTCCTCGAGGAAGTCGGTGGCCGGCCAGCCGGTGGCCCCGCCGGACTCGATACCGAAGCACCAGGGCTTGACCGACTCGCTGCCGTGGTCGCTGGCGATCTGGTCGGTCAGGGCCATCATGTCGTCCCAGGTCTCGGGGATCTCGTAGCCGTTCTCCGAGAACACGCTGGGCGAGTACCAGACGAAGGACTTCACCGAGCCCTGGATCGGGATCCCGTACTGGGTGCCGTCGATGTTGCCGTACTTGAGCCAGCTCTCGGAGAAGTTCTCCTGGGCCGCGCTCAGCGCGTCGTCGCCCACCGGCACGATGTGGTCGCCCTCGAACATCCGCTGGATCAGGCCCGGCTGCGGGAAGATCGCCAGGTCAGGGGCGTTCCCGCCCTCGACCTGCACGAAGATCTGCGTCTCGAAGTCGTTCGTGCCGTTGCTCTGGATGGTGATGCCGGTGCAGTCCTCGAAGTCCGACCAGGACTCGATGAGCTGGTTCTCCTCCTCGTCCGAGATCGTGGAGGCGATGGTCACCGTCTCGCCGTCAAAGGTGCCGTACTGCTCGTAGTCGGCGCAGTCGGCGTTGGTGTCTCCCCCACCACCGCCGCCACCGCCGCCGCCCCCGCCGAGATCGTCGCCGGCGCAGGCCGTCAGCGCGAGTGCGATGGCTACACCGCCCGCTGCCGCGACGCCGGTGCGCCGCATGGTTGATGAGATCACTGGCACGTCCTCCTGAGCTATCGGTGGAGCCACGGCGGACTTCGCATTCGCTCATTCTCCGCCGGGCGAGCGTCAGATGGGTCACCACTGACGCCAGACCCCTATGCAAGCGCTTACGTTGGCTGTTGGCAAGTGGTTTCGGGCGCGTCGCCGATAACAATCCGGTCACGCTTAGGACGGGGCTGAGCGCACTTTTGGCTGCGCGCCGCCAGAACCGGATCGGTCACGGCGCCGCCAGAACCGGATCGGTCAGGGCGCCGCCGGCGGCGGGCCGGTGGTCCCCCGCTCCACCAGCTCCACCGGGAACACCGCCTCCTCGGCCACCGGCGCCCCGGTGAGCATCTCCAGCATCAGCGCCGCGGCGGCCTCACCCTGGTCCGCGGCGTCCTGGGCCACGGTGGTGAGGTTCACCAGGTCGGACATGTCGTGCCCGTCGATGCCGATCACGCTCAGGTCCTCCGGCACCCGGCGGCCGGCGTCCCGGGCGGCCTGCAGCACCCCGAAGGCCATGTCGTCGGAGATCGCGAACACCGCGGTGACCTCCGGGCGGGTGCGGAGCAGGTCGGCCACGTGGTCCCGGGCTTCGGCGCGGCCGTAGTCACCGGGGACCACCAGGGTCGGGTCGAACGCCACCCCCGCCTCCGCCAGCATCGCCTCATAGCCGCGCTGGCGCAGCGCGGGCGGCGCCCACTCCGGCTGGTCCGCACCGGTGGCGGTGAGCAGGGCGATCCTGCGGTGCCCCAGACCAAGGAGATGGGCCATGGCCAGGCGGGCTGCGCCGTCGTCATCGATGCTCACCGTGACCCGCCCCGGCGGACCGGTACCGATGAAGACCACCGGGACGCTGAGGCCGTCCAGCACCTTCTGCTCCTCGGTGTCCAACGGCATACCCACCACCAGCACCCCGTCCACGCGGCGGCGCAGCACGAACGGGTCGAGCCGGTTGCGTCCGGCGCCGTCGGCGCGCTCGAAGGAGTACAGCAGCGCGTCGAACCCCTCCGCGCGCAGCGTGCGCTCGATCCCCTCGGTCACGCTGCCGTGGAACCAGCGCCGGATCCAGGGGGTGAGCACCCCGATGGTGCGGGTGCGGCCGCTGGCCAGCGACGAGGCCGACGCGCTCGGGGCGTAACCGAGCCCGCGGGCCACCTCCAGCACGCGGGCGCGGGTCGTCTCGCTCACCCCGGGCAGGTGCCGCAGCGCGCGGGAGACCGTGGCCGTGGAGACCCCAGCGGCCCGTGCCACGTCGTCGATGGCAGCGTTCACGGCAGGCAGTGTGCCCTACTCACGGCGCGCGCGCAGCACCGCGTCGAGGACTGGGACGAGGCCGTCGGCCTCCACCGGGCCGGTGTGCCAGCGGGCCGCGGCGCGGGTGACCTCGTCCGCGCCACCCATCGCCACGCTCACCGCGGCCCAACCGAACATCTCGATGTCGTTCTGCCCGTCACCGGCCGCCAGGGTCGCCTCCGGCGCCACCCCGAGCCGCTCCCGGACCAGCTCCAGCGCGCTGGCCTTGGAGATCCCGTCCGGGGCGATGTCCAGCCAGGCGGTCCAGCCGACGGCGTAGCTCACCCCGTGCAGGCCCGACCGGTCCACGAGGTCGTGGAAGTCGGCAGAGTCCAGCCCGGGCGCACGGACGGTCACCCGCACGGCGGGTTCGGCGCACATCTGCTCGAAGTCGATCACCCGGACCACGCCGCTGAGCTCACCGACCGGGAACTCAGCGGTCACCGCATAGCCGCGGCCCAGGTCCTCCACGGCGAAGATGCCCTCCGGCAGGTAATGGCGCAGCAGCCGCAGCGTGGGGCCGGGGTCGAAGGTGACGATGTCGGTGAACTCGTAGCCGCCCTCGATCCTCGGGTCCAGCCGGGTCACCACGGCACCGTTGGAGCAGACCGCCCACCCGGTGTCCAGACCGAGCTCGGCGAGCACCGGCAGGCAGGCGTGGGTGGAGCGTCCGGTGGCGAGCACCACGTGCGTGCCGGTGGCGGCCACCTCCTGCACCGCGGTGCGCACCGCCTCGGAGATGGTGCCGTCGTGGTGCAGGATCGTGCCGTCGATGTCCAGGGCCACCAGCGTGCCGGGCCCGGCGGTGATCTCGGTGAGCGCGACCGGCTCGAAGCTGACGCTCATGAGCCCACCGGGTACAACGTGTCCAGGCCGCCGAGGTAGCCGCGCAGCCCCTCCGGCACGCGCACGCTGCCGTCGGCGAGCTGGTGGTTCTCCAGGATGGCCACGATCCACCGGGTGGTGGCCAAGGTGCCGTTCAGGGTGGCCACCGGCCGGTTCCCGGACTCGGTGCGCTCCCGGATGCCCAGCCGACGGGCCTGGTAGGTGGTGCAGTTGGAGGTGGAGGTCAGCTCCAGGTAGCGCTGCTGGGTGGGCAGCCAGGCCTCGCAGTCGAACTTGCGGGCGGCACTGGTGCCCAGGTCGCCGGCGGCGGTGTCGATCACCCGGTAGGGCAGGTCGACCAGGGCGAGCATCTCCTCCTCCCAGGCGAGCAGCCGGTCGTGCTCGGCGGCCGCGTCCTCCGGGCGCACGTAGCAGAACATCTCCACCTTGTGGAACTGGTGCACCCGGATGATGCCGCGGGTGTCCTTGCCGTAGGAGCCGGCCTCGCGCCGGTAGCAGGCGGACCAGCCGGCGTAGCGCTTCGGCCCGTCGGACAGGTCGAGGATCTCCTTGGCGTGGTAGCCGGCCAGGGCCACCTCGGAGGTGCCGACCAGGTACAGGTCGTCGGTGGGCAGGTGGTAGATCTCGTCGGCGTGCTCGCCGAGGAAGCCGGTGCCGGCCATGATCTCCGGCTTGACCAGGGTGGGGGTGATCACCGGGGTGAACCCGGCCGCGAGTGCCTTGTCCATCGCGGCGTTCAGCAGCGCGAGCTCGAGCCGGGCGCCGATCCCGGTGAGGTAGTAGAACCGGGCGCCGGAGACCTTCGCCCCGCGTTCGGTATCGATGGCGCCGAGCCGCTGGCCTATGTCCAGGTGGTCGGCCGGGGTGAAGCCCTCAGCCGCGAAGTCCCTGGGGGTGCCCACGGTGCGCAGCACCACGTAGTCGTTCTCACCGCCGGCCGGCACGCCCTCGGCCACCAGGTTCGGCAGCCGGAACAGCAGCCGGTCCAGCTCGGCCTGGGCCTCGTTCGCCTCGGCCTCGGCGGCCTTGACCTGCTCGGCCAGGGCCTTGGCGTGGGCAAGCACCGCCGGGCGCTCTTCCGGGGAGGCCTTGCCCACCGACTTGGAGACCTGCTTCTGCTCAGCTCGCTGGTTCTCGAACGCGGTGAGCAGGGCGCGGCGCTGCTCGTCCGCATCGAGCACCTGGTCCACGAGCTCAGGGTCGGCGCCGCGGGCACGCTGGCTCGCGCGGGCGACGTCGGGGTCCTCACGCAGGCTCTTCAGATCGATCACACCTCCGAGGGTATCTGCCCCGGCACCCGGAGTGGTGCCGGGGCAGAGCGTGCAGCATCCGCCGGGCACGGCATCCCCAGGCGCCGCACGCCCTCGGCACCCTGCTGCTCCGCCGGCCGGCGCCCCCGCTGCTCAGCCGGCCGGCGCCCCCGCTGCTCAGCCGGCCGGCGCGCCCGCTCCTCCGCCGGCCGGAGCGCCTGAGTACCGGGCGGCCGGCTGAGTACCGATTCGTAGGCACTCACCCTGCAGGGAGGTACTCAGACACCTGTGCAGCCCACGGGGGGCGCGGACCCGACCTCCAGGCGACCCAGCCGCCGCCCTCGCGCTAGGTGTCCGGCTTCCGCCCGGATGGTGCCGCCAGCGCACCCGACCGCTACCTTTGCGCCATGACGTGGGAGCAGGCGGTGAGCGTGCTGGCGCTGGTGGTGGCGCTGGCGGCGCTGGTGGTGGGGATCGTGATCCTGGGCAAGATCCGCGAGCGCGGGGCGCGGGTGGCGCCGCTGAGCCATCGGGACGAGGACGACCCGCAGTCCCCCGACCCTGCGGGCCCGGCAGCGTTCGTGGTGAACCCGGTGAAGGTGGGCGACGGTCCTGCGCTGCGCCGGCGGGCGGCCGAGATCGCCGCCGACTTCGGCCTGCCCGAGCCGCTCTGGTTCGAGACCACGGCGGACGACCCGGGCGCGGGGCAGACCCGGGCAGCGGTGCAGGCCGGCGCCTCGGTGGTGGTGGCCGCCGGCGGCGACGGCACGGTGCGCACCGTGGCCGAGGTGCTCGCCGGCACCCGGGTGCCGATGGCGCTGCTGCCGCTGGGCACCGGGAACCTGCTCGCCCGCAACCTGGACCTGCCGTTGGAGAGCACCGAGCTGCTCATCCACACCGCGCTCGGCGGCACTGACCACCCGATCGACCTGGGTTGGCTGCGGGTGGCGGCCAGCCCGGTCGGGGAGAGCGCTGCGGAGAACGCCGAGGACCGTGACGACGACGAGGGCGAGCACGCCGACGGCGACGCGAAGGCCGATGCCCGCGCAGGCGGCGACCACGCACCCGGCGACGACCGGCCCGCGGCCGCGGATGACGACCGACCCGCCACCACCGGTGACGACCGGGCCACCGCCCCGGGTGAGGCCCGACCCGCCGCGCAGGACGCCCCGCCGGCACCGGTCGACCACCTCTTCCTGGTGATGGCCGGCGTCGGGTTCGACGCACAGATGGTCGCCGGCGCCGACGACGAGCTGAAGGCGCGGATGGGCTGGTTCGCCTACTTCCTCGCCGGAGCGCGCCACCTGCACGGCCGCAAGACCCGGCTGCGGATGCGGGTGGGCGAGGGCGAGGTGCGCCCGCTGAAGGTGCGCAGCCTGCTGTTCGCCAACTGCGGGCGGCTGCCCGGCGGGATCGTGCTGCTGCCGGACGCCGAGCTCGACGACGGCTGGATGGATGTGGCCGCCCTGGACACCCGCGGCGGGCTGGTCGGCTGGGCCTCGCTGTTCGGGAAGGTGGTGC
>CAZMDO010000022.1:0-20165 GCA_964564445.1 uncultured Ruaniaceae bacterium
CCCCCCCCCCCCCCCCCCCCCCCCCCCCCCCCCCCCCCGCCCGCCCCCCCCCCCCGGCCCCCCCCCCCCCCCCACGAGCAGTGTCGTCGGACTCCGGTGCGGGGTGGCTCAGGCGGGGTTGCGGTCCCGGGTCTGGGCCGCCAGCGCGCGCCGGGCGGTGTCCCGCGCTTCGATCACCAGGCGGCGCAGCGCCGGAAGCCGGTCACCCAGGCGGTCGAGGAACTCGTCGGTGCGGGCCAGCACGTCCACCCCGGTGGAGCCGTCGATGTCCGCGAGCTTGGTCGGGTACAGGCCGACCACGATGTTCTGCGCCATCTCGTTGGTCCGTTCGGTCCAGACCTGCTCGATCGCGCCGAAGTAGCGCTCGGCGAACGGCGCCAGCAGCGCCCGGTCCTTGGCCCGGCTGAACCCGCCGATGACCGCGGTCTGCACCGCGTTCGGCAGCTCGTCCGCCTCGACCACGGCGGCCCAGACCGCCTCCTTCGCGGCCGCGGTCGGGATCGACGCACGCGCTCCGGCGGCCGCGCGCTGCCCGGTGGCGGTGGAGTCGCGCTCCAACTCCGCGGCGATCTCCGCCTCGCCGGCGGCACCGGCGGCGACCAGACCGGTGAGCAGGTCCCAGCGCAGGTCGGTGTCCACGGCCAGCCTGGGCAGCGGCTGCGCACCGGAGAGCAACCCGGCCAGGGCGGCGGTGTGCGCCTCGGTGCTCGCCCGCCCGGCGAAGGCCTTGACCAGCTGGAGCTGGCTGTCCGAACCGGCCTCGGCGGCGCGGGCCAGCGCCCACAGCCGGTCCGCGACGTCGGTGGCCACCCGGTCCCGCTCGGCGGGGTCGGTGTAGAAGTCCACCGCGGTGGCCAGCTGGCGCAGCAGCACCAGCGTGGTGGTGGAGTCTGTCTCGGCACCGAGGTTGGCCAGCAGCAGGTCCAGGTAGCGGCGCGCCGGCCACTCCCCGTCCCGGGTCATGTCCCAGGCCGCGGACCAGACCAGCGACCGGGGCAGCGACTCGGTGAAATCCGCCAGGTGGGCGGTGGCCACCTGCAGCGACTCCTCGTCCAGGCGGATCTTGGCGTAGGCGAGGTCGTCGTCGTTGACCAGGAGCAGCTGCGGCCGGGTCAGCCCGACCAGGTCCGGCACGGCGGTGGCCGGCCCGTCGATGTCCAGCTCCACCCGCTGGGTGCGCACCAGCGCACCGGTGGCGTCCACGTCGTAGCCACCCACGGCGATCCGGTGCGGACGCAGCACCGGGTGGCTCTCCGGTGCCTCCTGGGTGATCACGAACGAGGTGATCCGCCCGGTGGCGTCGGTCTCGACCTGCGGGCGCAGCGTGGTCACCCCCGCCTCCTGCAGCCACACCCGGGACCAGGCGCCCAGGTCCCGGCCGCTGGTGGCCTCCAGCTCCACCAGCAGGTCGCTGAGCTCGGTGTTGCCGTAGGCGTGCTTGCGGAAGTACGCCGCCACCCCGGCGAGGAACTTCTCCTTGCCCACCCAGGCCACCAGCTGCTTGAGCACCGAGGCGCCCTTGGCGTAGGTGATGCCGTCGAAGTTGACCTCCACGTCCTCCAGGTCGTTGATCTCCGCGACGATCGGGTGGGTGGAGGGCAGCTGGTCCTGCCGGTAGGCCCAGGACTTCTCCAGCGAGGCGAACGTCGTCCACGCCTCGCTCCACCGGGTGGCCTCGGCGGTGGCCAGGGTGGAGGCGTACTCGGCGAACGACTCGTTCAGCCACAGGTCGTTCCACCAGCGCATCGTCACCAGGTCCCCGAACCACATGTGCGCCAGCTCGTGCAGGATCGTCACCGCCCGGCGCTCCACGGTGGCCTCCGGAGCCTTGGAGCGGAACACGTAGTTCTCCACGAAGGTCACGCAGCCGGCGTTCTCCATCGCCCCGGCGTTGAATTCCGGCACGAACAGCTGGTCGTACTTCTCGTACGGGTAGGCCAGCTGGAACGCCTCCTCGTAGAAGGCGAACCCGGCACGGGTGATGTCCATGATGTTCTCGGCGTCCAGGTGCTCGGCGAGCGAGGCCCGGCAGAACACGCCCAGCGGGATCGTGCGACCGTCCCGGGAGGTGAGCTCACCGTCGATCCGGTGGTAGGGACCGGCCACGAGCGCGGTGACGTAGCAGGGCAGCACCGGGGTGGGCGGGAACGTCCAGGTCGCGGCGTGCTCACCGGCGGGCACCGGCTCAGGGGCGGGGGAGTTGGACACCACCTGCCAGTGCGCCGGTGCGGTCACGGTGAAGGAGAACGTGGCCTTCAGGTCCGGCTGCTCGAACACCGCGAACATCCGGCGGGTGTCGGCTACCTCGAACTGCGAGTACAGGTACACCTCCTCGTCGACCGGGTCCACGAAGCGGTGCAGCCCCTCCCCGGTGCGCATGTAGGCGCAGTCGGCCAGGACGACCAGCTCGTTCTCCGCCGCCAGGTCGGCCAGCTGGATGCGGGAGTCGGCGAACACCTCGGCCACCGGCAGCGACCGCCCGTTGAGCACCACCTCGTGCACGGCCGGGGCGATCAGGTCGATGAAGCTGCTCGCCCCCGGTGTGGCGGTGAATCGCACCGTGGTGCGTGAGGAGAAGGTCTGCTCACCGCGGGTCAGGTCCAGCTCCACCTGGTAGGCGCTGGGCGAGAGCACCTCGGCGCGCTCGCGGGCTTCGGTCCGGGTGAGGTTCTCTCCGGGCATGGCACTGCTCCTTCGTCGACGCTGGTGGTGCGTCATCGTCGCTGCGGCACTTGGTGGGCCGGGACCGATCCTGCCACGTCGCCCCGCGGCTGCCGACCTGATTCGGTGGCGGCAGCGGCACCAGCCGTAGGGTAGGAGCATGCTCGATCAGCGATGGGTCTTCCGTGACGACGTCCAGGGTGAGCCGGCCGGAGAGGGGGTCACCCGCCGGGTCCTCGCCTACGACACGAACGTGATGTGCGTGGAGAACACGTTCGCCGCCGGCGCCGTCGGGCCGCTGCACCACCACCCGCACACCCAGATCACCTACGTGGTCAGCGGGGTCTTCGAGTTCGAGATCGACGGGGTGGTCAAGACGGTGCGGGCCGGCGACTCGATGCTGAAGGCGAGCAACGTCGAGCACGGGTGCGTCTGCCGGGAGGCCGGTGTGCTGCTCGACCTGTTCACCCCGATGCGGGAAGACTTCGTCTGACCTGAGGCCCGAAGA
Organism: uncultured Ruaniaceae bacterium; assembly: GCA_964564445.1. GTDB lineage: Bacteria > Actinomycetota > Actinomycetes > Actinomycetales > Beutenbergiaceae > Ruania. The sequence goes on from CAZMDO010000022.1 coordinate 3,170, forward strand.
CCGACCAACGGCCTCGGGTTGACCCGGACACCTACCGATGAACAAGGAGCAACAGTGACGACGCAGACCGACATCCCGGACACCGGGACCGAGGAGCAGACCACCGATGTGGCCGACTTCTGGTTCGACCCCGCCTGCCCGTGGGCGTGGATGACCTCCCGGTGGATGACCGAGGTGGAGAAGGTCCGGGACATCACCGTGCGCTGGCACATCATGAGCCTGACGATCCTGAACGAGGACCGGGACAACCTCGACCCCGGCTACCAGGAGATGCTCGGTAGGTCGATGGGGCCGGTCCGGGTGATCAACGCGGCCCGGGTGCTGCACGGTGAGGAGTTCGTCAAGCCGCTCTACGACGCCGTCGGCACCCGGTTCCACCCGGGCGGTCGCGGCGACGACCGGCACCAGGTGATGGTGGAGGCGCTCGCCGAGGTCGGCCTGCCGGCCGAGCTGATCCGCTACGCCGACACCGACGAGCTGGACGACTCGCTGCGCGAGTCCCACGAGGCCGGCATCTCCCTGGTCGGGCAGGACGTGGGCACCCCGGTGGTGGCGTTCAACGGCACCGCGTTCTTCGGTCCGGTGATCACCCCCGCGCCGCAGGGGGAGGACGCCGGACGGCTCTGGGACGGTGTGGTGACCGTGGCGGCCTACCCGGGCTTCTACGAGCTGAAGCGGACCCGCACGCAGGGCCCGATCTTCGACTGAGGCACGCGCCGGTCAGTCACCCTGCAACGCCTTGGCCACGGTGACCAGCCGGGTCACCCGGTCGGCGTCGGGGGTCGCCACCTCCAGCTCCCAGAGCGCGTCCCGGACCAGGCGCACCAGCGTCAGGGCCCGCGCCCGGTCCGGGGCGACGCCGACCACGTCCGCGAGGATCGCCAGCCTGGTGCGCACCGCCCGGCGTGCGCTCCTCGCCCGCTCGATCGCGGGCCACGCCTCCAGCAGTGCCGGCTCGAACGCCCACCCCGGCTCGGCGGCGAGCACCTGGGCGTCGATCGCCACCCATTCGCCCGGGTCCGGGCGCCAGAGCACGTTGCCGTGGTGCAGGTCGGTGTGCGTGAGCCGGGCATCCAGGCCGTCCTCGGCGAGCAGGCCCACGGTCAGGGACCGGGCCTGCTCCAGCAACCGTCGGGGGAAGTCGATCGGCGCCCCGGCCAGAGCGGTATCCAGGTCGGCCTGCAGGTGGCGCAGGTGCTGGCTCAGCGTGGGCGCCCAGGGCGGCGCCGGGCGGTCCAGGGCGGCAACGAGGGCACCCAGCTCCTCGGTAGCGGTCAGCTCACCGAGTGCCGAGGAGAGCGCCTCGGTGGTCAGGGTGCGCTCGGCGTGCAGGCGTTCCAGCAGCAGCGCCCACCGGGCCGGGTCGGCGGCGAGCAGCCGCACCGCGCCGCGGCCCGCCCACAGGCGCAGCGCCCGGTGCTCCTCCCGGCCCTCCGGGTGCGGCCAGACGATCTTGACCATCGCGGGCCCGCGGGGGGAGCGCACCGGCAGCACCAGGGCGGAGCAGCCGTGCCGAGCCGGCCCGTCGACCTCCAGCTGCCAGTCCCGCAGCACCTCGGCGGTCAGCGCGGGCAGGTCGGCCAACCACGCCTCACCGGTGGGCATCCCGGGCTCGGGCACGTGCGCGGAGACCAGGCGGACCAGCCCGGCGGGCACGGGGACGGGCGGGACGTTCACCCGCCCTGCCTATCACGTGGGCCGGGGCCGGGTGCTCGTGCCGTTACCGTTAGAGTGTCTTGCTGGTCTGGGAACGGAGGAGAGATGGCCAAGCGCGGCGCAGTGGGTCCCGCGGCGATCACGCTGATCGTCCTCGATGTGCTGCTCATCGCTGCTCTCGTCGTGATCATGGCCACCTGGCCGGACGCCGGCGCCAGCGAGGAGCCGAGCCCGACCAGCACGGCCGGGTCGCCCTCCCCGACGCAGGACGCGAGCCCGGCCGAGGGTGAGGAGACCACCCAGGCCGAAGCGGTCGAGGTGCCCGAGGACGCCCTGGACGTCGCCAGCTTCATCATGCCCAGCCAGAACATCTGGTGCGAGCTCGGCGAGGACAGCGCACAGTGCGTGATCGAGGAGTTCAGCTTCGCCACGCCGTCGCTGGAGGACTGCAGCGAGGACGTCGCCGGGCACGTCTGGCAGGTCACCGCCGACCAGGCCGGTCCGGTCTGCCCGGGCGACAGCGTTCCCGAGCCGCCCGAGGGGCTCACCGAGCTCGCCTACGGGGATGCCACCGCCGCCGGTGGCTTCCTCTGCGAGAGCACCCGCGACGGGGTCACCTGTCGTGCCGTGGCCACCGGGCACGGCTTCGAGATCGCCCGCGGTGGTACCCGCAGCTTCTGAGCCGCGTCCACCGGTGGCACCCGCAGCCTCGCCGCCGCGTCCCACCTGCTGAGACGTCCGGGGCGGGTCGCCCGGGGCCGCGACCGCCCTGGTGTGATAGCTGGACGCACCCGCACCGGGCGGGTACCAGCACATCGAGCGAGCACACCATGACCCTGACCACCGGAACCACCTGGGACCTTGTTCTCAGTGCGCCCACCCGGCGCCACGGCGCCGGGACCGATGGGTGCGCGATGAGCCCGCGGGCGCTCTACCAGGAGCTGCTCTACGACCGTGCCCGGGTGCTGGACCTGCGCAGCGGTGCCGAGCGCGCCGCCGGCATGCTGCACCCCGACCTGCCGGTCGAGGTGGTGGCCCCGCCGGGCCTGGTGGCGCACCTGGTGAACACCACCACGGTGGTACCGGTGGTGCTGCTCAGCCAGGACGGGTCCGCCGCCGCCGCGGCCGCCGACCAGCTCCGCAGCCTCGGCCTGGCGCGGGTGCACCACGCCGCCGGCGGCTACCAGGCGTGGGCCGAGGCCGGGTTGCCCACCCTCGGCCGCACGCCGTGAGCCGTCACCAGATCCGCACCCGCTCCTCGGGAGCCAGGTAGAGACCGTCACCGGGCTGGACGTCGAAGGCGGCGACGAACTCCTCCAGGTTGCGCACCACGGCGTTGCACCGGATCTCGTCCGGGGCGTGCGGGTCGATCGCCAGCAGCCGCAGCATCTCCTCGTCCCGTGCCTTGGTGCGCCACGCCCTCGCCCAGGCCACGAACAGCCGCTGCATGTCGGTCAGCCCGTCCACGGTCTCCCCGGCGGTCCGGCCGGCGCGGGCCAGCGCGATGCGGTAGGCCTTGATCGCGATGCCCAGACCGCCCAGGTCGCCGATGTTCTCCCCGACCGTCAGCGCGCCGTTGACGTGCTGGCCGCCGTCGAGCTGGCTGGGGGAGAGCTGGTCGTACTGGGCGATGAGTGCCTGGGTGCGCTTGTCGAACTCGGCCCGGTCGGACTCGGTCCACCAGTCGTGCAGGCGCCCGTCGCCGTCGTAGCGGCTGCCCTGGTCGTCGAACCCGTGCCCGATCTCGTGCCCGATCACCGCGCCGATCGCCCCGTAGTTGGTGGCGGCGTCGGCGTCGATGTCGAAGAACGGTGGCTGCAGGATCGCCGCCGGGAAGACGATCTCGTTCATCGTCGGGTTGTAGTAGGCGTTCACCGTCTGCGGGGTCATGAACCACTCGTCGCGGTCGATCGGACCGCCGAGCTTGGCCAGCTCGTAGTCGCTCTCGAACGCATGCGCGGCGCGCACGTTGCCGAGCAGGTCGTCGGAGCTCACGTGCAGGTCGGAGTAGTCCCGCCACCTCACCGGGTAGCCGATCTTCGGGGTGAACGAGGCGAGCTTGGTCAGCGCGAGCTCCCGGGTCGCCGGGCTCATCCAGTCCAGCTCCTCGATGGACTGCCGGTAGGCCTCGATCAGGTCGGCCACCAGCACGTCCATCGCCTCCTTGTGCGAGTGCGGGAAGTGCCGGGAGACGTACAGCTTGCCGACCGCCTCGCCGAGCACGCCCTGGACCAGGGAGACCCCCCGCTTCCACCGCTCGCGGATCTGCTGGGCCCCGGTGAGGGTGCGGCCGGCGAACTCGAAGTTCTCCGCCACCAGCGCCTCGGTCAGGTACGGCGCGCGGGCGCGCACCACCCGCCAGGTCAGCCACAGCTTCCAGTCCGCCAGGTCTCGCTCCGCCCAGAGCGTGGCGAAGGCGGCCACGAACTCCGGCTGGCGGACCACCGTCTCGGCGAGCGCCTCGGCATCACCCAGGGCTGCACCCCAGGCCACCCAGTCGAACCCGGGCGCAGCCTCGCGCAGCTGCGCGAGCGTCCTCGGGTTGTGCGTGGCCTGGGCGTCCCGGGTGCGCACGTTGTCCCAGTGGTGGGCGGCCAGCGCCGTCTCCAGCGCCAGGATCCGCTCGGCGGCCTCGGTCGCCTCCGCCTCGGGCACCACGCCGGCCAGGGTGAGCATCCGCGCCACGTGCGGCGGGTAGGCGGCGCGCACAGCCGCATGCGTCTCGTCGCGGTAGTACGCCTCGTCCGGCAGGCCGAGCCCGGACTGCTCCAGGTACACCCGGTACCGGGTCGGGTCGGCGGCGTCGACGTCCACGAACGGGGCCACCGCCCCGCCCACACCGGACCGCTGCAACGCACCCAGCACCGCGGCCAGCTCGACCCGGTCGCCGGCGGCCTGCACCAGGGTGAGCTCGGGCTGCAGCGGCTCGGTGCCGAGCGCCTCGATCGCCTCGGTGTCCATGAACGAGGCGTACACGGCGGCGATCTTGGTGGCCTCCGCACCGGCCGGGTCGTCGGCGGGCACCTCGGCGGCCTCCATGATCAGGTCGCGCACGTCCTGCTCGGCCTGGTCGTGCAGGTGGTGGAAGGTGCCGTCCCGGCCACGGTCGGCGGGGATCTCGTGGCGGGCCAGCCAGGCGCCGTTGACGTACCGGAACAGGTCGTCCTGGGGGCGCACGGAGGTGTCCATGGCGGCCCGGTCGGCGGCGGCGCGCTGTGCGTGGGTCAGCCGACCGGTCGGGTCGGACTGCGTCGGTGCGCCGCTGGTGGCGGCGGTGGTCTCGGTGCTCATCCCCCGAACATACCCAAGCCGGCCAGGTACCAGCCCACCCGCTGCCGCGGCGCCGGTCGCCGGTGGGGCAGAATGTCGGCATGCGCATCCACATCGCCGCCGACCATGCCGGGTACGAGCTGAAGTCCGTCCTCATCGACCACCTGCGCACCGAGGGGCACGAGGTGACCGACCACGGTGCCCTGGCCTACGACCCGCAGGACGACTACCCGCCGGTGTGCTTCGCGGCCGGTGCGGCGGTGGTGGCCGACCCCGGGTCGCTCGGGGTGGTGATCGGCGGCAGCGGCAACGGGGAGCAGATCGCCGCGAACAAGGTGCCCGGAGTGCGTGCGGCGCTGGCCTGGAGCACCGAGACCGCCCGGCTGGGGCGTCAGCACAACGACGCGAACGTGGTGGCCATCGGCGCCCGTCAGCACACCACCGAGGAGGCCATCGCCCTGGTGTCGGCGTTCGTCGCCGAGCCGTTCTCCGGCGACCCGCGCCACCAGCGGCGCATCGACCTGCTCAGCGAGTACGAGTCCGGCCGCTGAGCAGCCGGCGGGTGAGCGCCACCAGCGCCACGTGCAGCGGCACCAGCACCACCACGACCGCCGGCAGCAGGTGGCACAGCGCCACCCACACACCCACCACGGCCGCGGTGATCACCACGGTGCCCAGCTGAGGCCACTCGTCGGCGCTGTCCCGGGTGCGTACCGCAGACGCCCGCGCCACCTCGCCGGCGCGACTCTCCGCACCGAGCAGCGCGCGCAGCCGGAGGGCCCGGACCACGTCGGCAGTGGCCGAGGCGGTCAGCCAGCCCGCGGCCCCGGCGGCAGCGACCAGGGCGGCCGCACCCGCATCGGACCCCGCCACCAGCACCCGTCCGGCCAGGGCCACCAGCAGGGCCAGCGCCGGCGTCAGCGCGGCTCCAGTGAGCACCGAGACGGTCACCAGCCGGCGCTCGTCCGCCGCGCTGCGGCCCGCCTCGCCCGCCCGGCGGCTCAGGTCCACGGCGGCCACGAGCAGCCCCACGGCCGTGGCGACCAGCCACGCCAGCACACCGGCGCCGAGCAGGGCCAGACCCGCCGTCGCCGGCAGGGTGAGGAGCACGCCGACCAGGGCGAGCAGCACGAGCACGGCCCGCACCCCGGAGACCACGGCCAGGCGCCGGCGCCGGTCGAGCACCACGGCGCGGGAGTCCACGTGCTCGTGGGCGTGCGTGTCCTCGCAGTGCGGGCAGACGTAGGGCTCGGCGGCAGCAGGGGTGTCGGTCATCTCATGGGAGATCATAGGCAGGTGCGTGAGGTGGCCGAGGACTATGTGGAGGCAGTGCTGGACCTGGTGTGCCGGATCCCACCGGGCCGGGCCAGCACCTACGGCGTGGTCGCCGAGACCATCCGGGCCGCCACCGGCCGCGGCGGGCCCCGGGTGGTGGGCATGGTGATGTCCCGCTACGGCGGGGGGACCCCCTGGTGGCGGCTGGTGAACGCACGTGGCGAGATGGCCGGGCACAAGGCCGGTGAGGCGTTGGCCCGCTGGCGGCAGGAAGGCATCCCGCTCACCGCCACCGACCCGCCCCGGGTGGACCTGCACCGGGCCGGCTGGGAACCGGGGGAGACCGGCCCCGGCTCGGCGGGCTCCGGGGCCGACCCCGATCAGATGTAGAGCGCCGGGTCCTCCAGGTCGCCCTTCTCCCCGGCGGGCACGTGCCGCGGCCGCCCGGGCACCCCGACCACCACGGCGTCGTCCGGCACGTCCTTGACCACCACGGCGTTCGCACCGATCTGCACGTCCGAGCCGATGGTGATCGGTCCGAGCACCTTGGCGCCCGCACCGATCACCACCCGGTCGCCCACGGTCGGGTGGCGCTTGCCGTGGTTCATCGACCGGCCGCCGAGGGTGGAGCCGTGGAACATCAGCACGTCGTCGCCCACCACAGCGGTCTCGCCGATCACCACACCCATGCCGTGGTCGATGAAGAACCGGCGGCCGAGCACCGCACCGGGGTGGATCTCCACCCCGGTGACGGCGCGCGCCAGCTGGGACAGCACCCGCGCCGGCAGCCGCAGCAGCGGCAGGCGCCACATGTGGTGGGCCACCCGGTACAGCCACAGTGCGTGCACCCCCGAGTAGGTCAGGGCCACCTCGACGGCGGTGCGCGCGGCCGGGTCACGACGGCGCGCCGTGGCCAGGTCCTCGGCGATCAGCGCTGTCAGCGGCAGGTGGGGGGACACGTGCTCCTCGGCCTCACTCGGCCAGGTGGGAGAACAGCACGGTGGACAGGTAGCGCTCACCGAAGTCCGGCACCACCGCCACGATCGTCTTGCCGGCGTTCTCCGGCCGGTTGGCCACGTCCACCGCGGCCTTCAGCGCCGCCCCGGAGGAGATGCCCACGAGCAGGCCCTCCTCGCGGGCGGACCGACGGGAGGTCTCGATCGCGTCCTCACCGGTGACGGTGATCACCTCGTCGTAGATGCTGGTGTCCAGGATCTTCGGCACGAAGTTCGCGCCCAGGCCCTGGATCTTGTGCGGTCCGGCCGCACCGCCGGAGAGCACCGGGGACTCGGCCGGCTCCACGGCGATGATCTGCACCTCCGGCTTGCGCTCCTTGAGCACCTGGCCCACGCCGGTGATGGTGCCACCGGTGCCCACCCCGGAGACGACGATGTCCACACCGCCGTCGGTGTCTGCCCAGATCTCCTCGGCGGTGGTGCGGCGGTGGATCTCGGCGTTCGCCTCGTTCTCGAACTGGCGGGCCAGGATCGCCCCGGGCCGCTCGGCGGCGATCTGCTCGGCCTTCTCCACCGCGCCCTTCATCCCGCCGGAGCCGGGGGTGAGGATGAGCTCGGCACCGTAGGCGCGCAGCAGCATCTTCCGCTCGTTGGACATCGTCTCCGGCATCGCCAGCACCACCTGGTAGCCGCGGGCGGCGCCGACGAACGCCAGCGCGATCCCGGTGTTGCCGCTGGTGGCCTCCACGATGGTGCCGCCCGGGCGGAGCGCACCGGCGGCCTCGGCGGCGTCGATGATGGCCACACCGATGCGGTCCTTGACGCTGTTGGCGGGGTTGTAGAACTCGAGCTTGGCGAGCACGGTGGCGTCGGCACCGTTGGTGAGGGAGTTGATGCGCACCAGCGGGGTGCTGCCGATGAGAGCGGTGGCGTTGTCGTAGATGCGTGCCATGAGAAAAGGGTTCCTTCGTTCGGGTGGACGTGCTGGTCGGGTGCTGCGCCTGGCAGCCGGTGCCGCCAGGCGGCCGGGCTGCTGCACGTGGCAGCGGGTGCTGCTCATCGAGCAGCGGTCAGGTGGCCACGACGTCCGGGGAGCGTCCTTGGCTCCGGTAGGACCGGCATGGTCGCACCTGCGGGGCGAGCGCGGGGGCTCGCTGGCGCCCGCGCTCTACAGACAGCAGCAGCCGGAAAGCACGCCCACCACGAGGCGCCGGTGCGACATCCGATTCCTCCAATTGGTTGAAGGTGCGAGTGATTCGCTGCTCATCCTCTCACCATTTGCCACTGAGCGACAGGGAGGTGTCCGCAGAGCGAGAAACGCCCGGCGCTCAGCCGGTGGTACCGCCCCGGCTGCGGGCGGCCATCGTGTTCAGCACCGCCGCTGCCCGGGCGGCATCGTCGGTGGTGACCACGAACGTGCGCTCCCCGGTGGCCTGCACCTGGATCGCCTCCCCGCTGCGCAGCACCAGGCCGCTGGTGCCGTCCACCCGGGTGCGCAGCCCCCAGCCGCCAAACTCCGCGAACGGGTGCACAGTGACCACGTCGGCGCGCAGGGTCTCCTCGGCGCGGATGGTCAGCCGCGGCCAGCCCAGCAGCGCGCGAGCGTGCAGGCCTGAGGCATCGATCCGCAGCGTCCAGTGCACGGTGGCCAGCAGCACCAGCGCCGGCAGCAGCAGCACTGCCAGCAGCCACCACTGCGCGCTCAGGTAGGTGATCGCCACCGCCACCCCCACCCAGAGGGCGATGCCCGCCCACCAGAGCGTCTCGCCGCGCACCGTGCAGCGGTGCAGCCACACCGTGCGGGCGCCGGGCGGCAGGTCCAGGCGGGCGGCATCGGCCGGCACCGCGTCGAGGGCCGGCAGGTGCGGGTCGGACCCGGCGAGCAGGCCGCCGCCGATCCCGAGCAGCACGGCCACGCCCAGCAGCACCATCATCGGGGTGAGCGACGGGGTCACCGCGGCCGCACTGGTCGCGTCCAGCTGCACCCAGGCCGACCCGAGCAGGACCGCCGCGTAGGTGGCGCCCTGCAGCACGGCGCTGCCGACGAGCACCCGGCGGGCGATCTCGGTGCGGCCCGCCGCGAGCACCAGGGTGGCGAACAGCAGCCAGGTGATCGCCGCCAGCGCCGCGATCACGGTGACCAGCTCGGTGAACGGGCCGGTGCGGTCCGGACCGCTGGTGCCCCAGTGCAGCACCGCCGGGTCGGGCAGGCGGGGCAGCCAGGAGCGGGTGAGCAGCACCGCCCCACCCACCAGCAGCGCGGGCAGCAGCACGCCGAGCAGGATGCTGCGCACGCGGTGCGGGTGGCGCCCAGGGGTGGCCGGCGGTGCCGCAGTGCCGGACGGTGCCGCGGTGCCGGGCGGCGCGCCGTGGCGGTGCCCACCGTGTGCTCGCCCGGTCATCGGGTGGCTCCGGGGGCGTGCCGGATCAGGTCGGCCAGGCCGGTGCGGCTGAGGCCGAGCCGGTCGCCCTCCCGGACCAGGTCGGCCAGGGCCTGCCGCAGGCTCTGGTAGTCCGCGCTGCTGTGGGCGCAGACCACGGTGCCGCGCCCGGGCCGGACCTGGATGAGACCCTCCTCGCGCAGGGTGCGGTAGGCGCGCAGCACGGTGTGCATGTTCACCTCGAGCGCGGCGGCGAGCTCCCGCGCGGCGGGCAGCCGCTGGCCGGGCTCGAGCTCGCCGGCCACCACGGCCGCGCGGATGCCGGTCGCGACCTGCTCGAACAGCGCGGCCTCGGCGGCCGGGTCGATGGTCAGGAGCATGTAACCAGGCTAATGTTCTATCTCAACTAGAACAAGAGGGCGCGGGTTCATGCCCGGGAGCCGCGCACCGGTGAGGGATGTGTCACATCGGCGCCGTGCCGGGGGTCTCCGGACCCGGGCCGACTAGGTGTTCGGGGCCGAGTGTGAGTATCATCGTCCGGGCGCATCGTGACCGGATGGTCGCGCGCCCAGCGTGTGCTGCCAGGGCCCTAGGAGCTGCTCCGGCGCCGCCAGCCACACTCCTGACGCCGCAACTGCGCAGTCGAACTAGGTAGGAAGCAGACATGAAGAAGGACATCCACCCGGAGTACAAGCCGGTCGTGTTCCGGGACATCTCCGCGAACTTCGCCATCCTGACCCGCTCGACCCTCTCCTCGGAGACCACCGTGGAGTGGGAGGACGGCAACACCTACCCGGTCGTGGACGTGGACATCTCCTCGGCCTCGCACCCGTTCTACACCGGTAAGCAGAAGATCCTGGACACCGCCGGGCGTGTGGAGAAGTTCCGCCAGCGCTACGCCAAGGCCGGCGCCAAGGCCTGAGCCGACCCGCCGGGAGATCCCTCCCGGCGAGCAGAAGAACCTGTTCTCGCGCCCCCGCGGCACGAGCATCCGTCACCAGCACAGAAGGGGAGGTAGGGCCCATGGCAGTTCCCAAGCGCAAGATGTCGCGCAGCAACACCCGCGCGCGCCGCTCGCAGTGGAAGGCGCAGCCCGCAGACCTCGTCCCGGTCCGCTCCGGTGGGCGCGAGGTCAAGGTGCCGCGGCGCCTGGCCCGGGCCGTCGAGCGCGGCCTGGTCGACGTCGAGGACTGAGCGTCCCCACAAGGCCACGCACCGGCCGTCCCCGCAGCAGCGGGGGCGGCCGGTGCGCTCTTCTGCCCCGAGCAGCCCGCGGCCCGGTGACCTGTCTGCTCTGAGCGGACGACCGCCGTCGGCAGGGGTGGCGGACCTAGCATCAGGTATGGCCACGCGAGGACTGCACGCCCTGCCCAACGCTCGACCGGCTGCCGCGCCGCCGCCCGGGAGCACCCCCGGTGAACCGCTGTGGCGGCACCTGCTCGGCGCGAGGCTGCGCCGGCTGCGCACGGAGAGGGGGCAGACGCTCACCGAGACCGCCCGCCGGGCCGGCATCTCCCCGCAGTACCTCTCCGAGATCGAACGCGGCATCAAGGAACCCTCCAGCGAGATGATCGCTGCGGTCGCCGGTGCGCTCGGGGTCACCCTGCTGGACCTCACCGTCGCCGTGGCCCGCGAGCTCAGTGCGGTGCGCGCGACGGCGGAGGGTCCGGTGGTCTCGCGAGTCACCCGGGGTGGGGCGCAGGGGCTCGCCCTGGCTGCCTGACCCGGTCGGTGACCACCGCGTCGATCAGGCCGTAGTCCACCGCCGCGGCGGCGGTGAGCACCCGGTCCCGGTCGGTGTCGGCGCGCAGCGTGGCGCTCGGGTGGCCGGTCGCGGCGGACAGGATCTCCTCGACGTCCGACCGGACCCGGACCAGCTCGTCCGCCTGCACGATCAGGTCCGGGATCGCGCCCTGCCCGCGGCCGACCGGCTGGTGCAGCACCATTCGCGCGTGCGGCAGCGCCGCCCGCTTCCCCCGGGTACCGGCGGCGAGCAGCACCGCACCCACGGCGACCGCCTGGCCCACACAGGTGGTGGCCACGTCCGGGCGCACGTAGCGCATCGTGTCCACCACCGCCAGCATCGCGCTCGGGTCGCCGCCCTCGCAGTTGACGTAGAGCTGAATGTCGGCGTCCGGGTCGTCGGACTCCAGGTGCAGCAGCTGGGCGATCAGCACGTTCGCCACGCCCGCGTCGATCGGGGTGCCCAGGTAGACGATCCGCTCGGTGAGCAGGTGGGAGTAGACGTCCAGGATCCGCTCACCCCGCGGGTGCTGGGCGATCACGTTCGGTACCGGGTAGGTGGTCATCGCGGCGCTCCCGGGGTGCCGGTGCCGACCGGGGAGTCGGCACCGACCGGCCGCCACCCGATGCCGACCGGGCGGCGGTGGCTGGGGGCGAGGGCGTCGAAGGAGGTGACGATCTCGTCGATGAAGCCGTAGTCGAGGGCCTGCTGCGGGGTGAACCAGCGGTCGTGCAGGGAGTCGGCGAACACCTGCGCCGGGTCCTGCCCGGTGTCCTCGGCGATCAGGCCGAGCACGGTGTCGCGGGTGTGCCTCAGCTCGTCCGCCTGGGCCTGGACGTCCACGGCGGTGCCGGCGAACCCGGCCGAGCCCTGGTGCATGAGGATGCTGGCGTGCGGCAGCGCGCGGCGCTTGCCCCGGGTGCCGGCCGACAGCAGGAACTGGCCGGCGCTGTAGGCGGTGCCGAGCGCCAGCGTGGCCACGTCCGGCTCGATCGTGTGCATCACGTCCCGGATCGCGAGCATCGCCGGTACCGAGCCACCGGGGGAGTGGATCCACATGGTGATGTCCGTCCGGGGATCCTCGCCGGCCAGGGAGATCAGCTGGCTGAGCAGCAGCACGCCGTTGTCGTCGTCGAGTTGGCCGTCCAGGACGAGCACGCGCTGGTGGTAGAGCTCGGCGCGGGCGCGGTCGGTCAGGCGTGGTGGGGTGGGGGTGTCATCGCTCATGGCTCCACTGTGCGCGGGCTGGCGGGCGGCGCGGTGCCTGGTGCTGCCCAGAGCAGCGTGTTGCTGCTGCGAGCGGAGCCGCGGCGCGCGCGGCAGCCGGGTGTGCGGGTGGATCGGGGCAAGCCGGCGCGCGGCGGGTGGCTCGGCACCTGGAACGACGGCTCGTGCCCCGGGAGCACGAGTCGCCGGGCCAGCTCACGAGTGAATGGATTCACGCCGCGGGGGCTGGCGGGTGCCAACCTCATGGTCGGGATGACAGGATTTGAACCTGCGACCTTCCGCTCCCAAAGCGGACGCGCTACCAACCTGCGCCACATCCCGGTGGACCGCGTGCCCGCACCGATCGAGCGCCGGCCGCGTCGACAATGAGTGTAGAGCGTGCGGACCGTCGCCGTGACCATCGCCGGGCGCTACCCGGCCGCCGCGGTGCGCCCACCCCGATGCCGCAGCCACCCCCGCGGACCCGGTAGGCTGGTCACCGCCCCGCGGGTGTAGCTCAATGGTAGAGCCTCTGCCTTCCAAGCAGATGGTGCGGGTTCGATTCCCGTCACCCGCTCCATGTGTCAGAGCCCTGCCGGCTCGGCAGGTACGATGGGAGCCGCTGCCTGCTTCCGCATGCCCTCTCGCGTGCCCGCGGGCAGGCCCAGACGTTTCCACGGGTCGCCCACGCCGGCCCACCAACCCCACGAGTGGAGAGCACGTAGTGAAGAGCGCCGTCGAGAACCTCGAGCCCACCCGGGCGAAGCTGACCGTTGAGGTGCCTCTGGACGAACTGAAGCCGAGCGTGGACCACGCGTACTCCCACATCGCCTCGCAGATCAACGTCCCGGGCTTCCGCAAGGGCAAGGTCCCGCCGCGGATCATCGACCAGCGCGTCGGCAAGGGCGCGGTGATGGAGCACGCGGTCAACGACGCGTTGCCCGACCTGTACCGCCAGGCCATCGCCGAGTCCGAGCTGCGGCCGCTCGGCCAGCCGAGCATCGAGGTGACCGCGGTGCCGGGTCTCAGCGAGGACGCCGAGGACCTGGTGTTCACCGCCGAGGTGGACGTGCGCCCGGACTTCACCCTGCCGGCGCTCGAGGAGATCACCATCACCCTCGACGACCTGGAGGTCACCGACGAGGACGTCGAGGAGCGGCTCACCTCCCTCCGGGAGCGCTACGCCACCCTGGTGGGCGTGGAGCGGGCCGCTGCGGACGGCGACTTCGTCACCATCGACCTCAAGGCCGCCATCGGCGAGGAGGAGATCGACTCCGTCTCCGGCGTCTCCTACCAGATCGGCTCCGGCAACATGCTGGACGGCCTGGACGAGGCGCTGACCGGTCTCAGCGCCAACGAGACCACCACCTTCACCGCCCCGCTGGTCGGCGGCGACCGCGCCGGTGAGGAGGCCGAGGTCACCGTGACCCCGACCGCCATCAAGGTGCAGGAGCTGCCCGAGGTGGACGACGAGTTCGCCCAGACCGCCTCCGAGTTCGACACCGTGGCGGAGCTGCGGGAGAACCTGCGCACCCAGGTGGGCGAGGCCAAGGAGAACAACCGCGCCGTCACCGCCCGCGACCAGCTGCTCGACCATCTCCTGGAGCACACCGACTTCCCGCTGCCCAGCGGCGTCATCGAGACCGAGGTGCACCAGCACCTGGAGAACGAGGGCCGCCTGGAGGACGAAGAGCACCGCACCGAGGTGACCGAGGAGACCACCAAGGCGCTGCGCCGTCAGCTGGTCCTGGACGCTCTCTCCGAGCAGGTCACCGTGAACGTCGGCCAGGACGAGCTGCTGGAGTTCCTCGTCCGTACCGCCCAGCAGTACGGGCAGGAGCCGAGCGAGTTCATCCAGCAGATCAGCCAGAACGGGCAGATCTCCATGTTCGTGGCCGAGCTCACCCGGAACAAGGCGCTCGCCGTCGCGCTGCGGCAGGTCTCCGTGGTCGACAGCTCCGGTGCCGAGGTGGACCTGAGCGCCTACATCGGCTCCGACGAGGAGGATGCCGCGCAGGCCGCCGCCCAGGCCGCTGCAGCCGCAGGCTCTGGCACCGAGCAGATCCTCGTCGAGGACGTCAGCGGCGACAGCGCCGACAGTGCGGACTCTGCCGACTCGGCGGACAGTGCCGACTCAGCCGACTCGGCGGACAGCGCGGACTCCGCCGACTCGGCGGACAGCGCGGAATCGCCCGACTCCGCCGACTCCGCCCCGAGCGCCGACAGCGCCGAGGATGCCGACAAGGCCTGACCCGCTACGCACCGCAGGAGCCCTCGTCCCCAGCAGGGGCGGGGGCTCCCGCCGCCTCTACCGGCTGGGCGGGTGAGCTCGAGGGCCGGGTGCGCTGCGCCGTCAGCGAAACCGGCCGGAGGTGGGCAGATACCGCCAAGGCGCGGCGTTAGTGTCATTCGCAGGACCACTTCTCCGACCACCCCGACGATCAGGAGCACACACGTGAGTGAGTTTCCGCAGTCCGCCGCCGGCGACACCCAGGGTTTCGCCTTGGGCGACCACATCTACAACCGGCTGCTCAAGGAGCGCATCATCTGGCTGGGCTCCGAGGTCCGGGACGAGAACGCGAACCAGATCTGCGCGCAGATGCTGCTGCTGGCCGCTGAGGACCCCGACCGGGACATCTGGCTGTACATCAACTCCCCGGGTGGGTCGGTGACCGCCGGGATGGCGATCTACGACACCATGCAGTACGTGGCACCGGACGTGGCCACCGTCGCGATGGGCATGGCCGCCTCGATGGGGCAGTTCCTGCTCGCCTCCGGTGCCAAGGGCAAGCGCTACGCCACCCCGCACGCCCGGGTGATGATGCACCAGCCCTCCGGTGGCATCGGCGGCACCGCCTCCGACATCCGGATCAACGCCGAGCTCATCCTGCACATGAAGAAGACGATGGCTGAGCTCACCGCCGAGCAGACCGGGCGCAGCGTGGAGGAGATCAACCGCGACGCCGACCGGGACCGCTGGTTCACCGCTGCCGAGGCCCTCGAGTACGGCTTCATCGACCACGTCGTCACCGAGTCCTCCGCCGTCTCCGGTGGCGGCGGCACCACCAACAAGTCCTGACCGCCGCGAACCGAAGAGGAGCTTCAATCGTGAACTTTACCCCCCAGGCTTTCGGTGGCCGGGCCGGCATGAACCCCTCCGCGCGGTACGTCCTGCCGCAGTTCGAGGAGCGCACCGCCTACGGGTTCAAGCGCCAGGACCCCTACACCAAGCTGTTCGAGGACCGGATCATCTTCCTCGGCGTGCAGGTGGACGACGCATCGGCCGACGACATCATGGCCCAGCTGCTCGTGCTGGAGAGCCAGGACCCGGACCAGGACATCACCCTCTACATCAACTCCCCGGGTGGATCCTTCACGGCGATGACCGCGATCTACGACACGATGCAGTACATCCGCCCGCAGATCCAGACCGTCTGCCTCGGCCAGGCAGCCTCCGCCGCTGCGGTGCTGCTGGCCGCCGGCTCACCGGGCAAGCGGCTCGCGCTTCCGAACGCCCGGGTGCTGATCCACCAGCCCTCCCTCGAGGGTGGCTATGCGCAGGCGTCGGACATCGAGATCCACGCCAACGAGGTGATGCGGATGCGCGAGTGGCTCGAGACCACGATCGCACGGCACAGCTCGACCAAGCTGGAGCAGGTGCGCCAGGACATCGAGCGGGACAAGATCCTCTCCGCCGAGCAGGCCAAGGACTACGGCCTGGTCGACCAGGTGCTGGAGAGCCGCAAGAACCCCACGGCCGAGCTGCCGAAGGGGTCCTGACCAGTCGGGGTCGCGGGGGTAGATCCCAGATGCGGACCACCCCCGCCACCACCTCACGCCGACCGAAGTGCGACACGCGGCCAACGGGTCGATATCCCCATCGCCGGGGACGTATCGTTGACGATGGTGCGCATCGGTGCACCAGCAGCAAGACCCGCACGAATTCCAGTGGTCGCCCCGGCCCGGATGGCGCAGAATGACCAGACGGCCACGTTGTCCAGGCACGACGGCAGAGAGGTGAGAAGAGATGGCGCGAGTGGGTGAAGGCGCCGATCTGCTCAAGTGCTCCTTCTGTGGCAAGAGCCAGAAGCAGGTCGTCAAGCTCATCGCAGGACCTGGGGTGTACATCTGCGACGAGTGCATCGACCTGTGCAACGAGATCATCGAGGAAGAGCTGGCCGAGGCGAACGAGCTCGGCCTGGTGGACCTGCCCAAGCCGCGGGAGATCTTCGAGTTCCTCGAGGAGTACATCATCGGCCAGGACCCGGCGAAGCGGTCCTTGGCGGTCGCCGTCTACAACCACTACAAGCGGGTCCAGGCCGGGCCCGCCGCAGCCTCCACCACCGGTGACGACGTCGACGTGGAGCTGGCGAAGTCGAACATCCTGCTGATCGGCCCCACCGGCTGCGGCAAGACCTACCTGGCGCAGACGCTCGCGAAGATGCTGAACGTCCCGTTCGCCATCGCCGACGCCACCGCGCTCACCGAGGCCGGCTACGTCGGTGAGG
>CAZMDO010000023.1:0-19508 GCA_964564445.1 uncultured Ruaniaceae bacterium
CCGACCCGGGTGAGGCCAGAGCAGCCAGGAGGCTGCGCCGTCGGCGGGTGCGCCCCGACCCGGGCGAGGAAGGGGCAGCCAGGAGGCTGCGCCGTCGGCGGGTGCGCCCTGGCCCGGGCGAGGCCAGGGGAGCCGGGAGGCTGCGCCGTCGGCGGGGGCTCAGGCGAGCAGGAAGTGCAGCACGAAGAACAGCACCGCGGCCACCGCGGCTGCCGCCGGGATGGTCAGCACCCACGCGACACCGATGTTTCGGGCCACGCCCCAGCGGACCGCGGAGGCCCGCTTGGTGGCGCCCACGCCCATGATCGCCGAGGTGATGGTGTGCGTGGTGGAGATCGGCGCGTGGAAGATGAACGCCGTGGTGTAGAGCACCCCGGCGGCGACCGACTCGGCCACGAACCCGCGCGCCGGGTCCAGCTCGATCACCTTCCGGCCCAGGGTGCGCATGATCCGCCAGCCGCCGGAGTAGGTGCCCAGCGAGATCGCGCTGGCCGCCGCGAGCTTGACCCACAGCGGGATCTCCGTGCCGGTGTGCCATCCCGCCGCCACCAGCGCGAGCACGATCACACCCATCGTCTTCTGCGCGTCCTGCAGCCCGTGACCCAGCGCCATCGCGGCCGCCGAGACGGTCTGGGCCACCCGGAACCGGCGCTGGGTGCGGCCGGGTGCGGCGTTCCGGAAGATCCACAGCAGGGCCACCATCACCAGGTAGGCGAGCAGGAACCCCACCAACGGCGAGGCCACCATCGGGATGACCACCTTGTCCAGGATCACCGTCCAGTGCACCGTGGACATCGACGCCAGCCCCGCCCCGGTCAGCCCGCCGATGAGCGCGTGCGAGGAGGAGGAGGGCAGCCCCTTCCACCAGGTGATCAGGTTCCAGGTGATCGCCCCGAGCAGGCCAGCGAGCACCACCACCAGGCCGCTGGCCCCCTCCGGGGCGTCCACGATCCCCGAGCCGATCGTCTCGGCCACACCGGTGCCCAGCAGCGCGCCGACGAGGTTCATCACCGCGGCCATCAGCAGCGCGGCCCGCGGGGTCAGCGCCCGGGTGGACACCGAGGTGGCGATGGCGTTGGCGGCGTCGTGGAATCCGTTGGTGTAGTCGAACGAGAGGGCGATGACTATCACCAGGAGAACGAGGGCGATCTCCACCGGCTCAGGACTCCTTGAGGACGATGGTCTCGACGAAGTTGGCGACCTTCTCGAAGGAGTCGGCGGCCTGCTCCAGCACGTCGATGATGCCCTTGAGCTTGAACATCTCGATCACCGCGGCCGGGCTCTCCTGGTAGCGGGGGCTCTGGAACAGCAGCGCGAGCAGGTCGCGGTAGGCCCGGTCGGCCTCGTTCTCCAGCCGGTTGACCTCGATCCAGTACTCGGTGAGCTCCTCGTTCATGTCCCGCAGCTTCGGCATCGCCGCGGCGGTCAGCTCGGCGGCGCGCTGCAGCGTGGACACCTGGGTGGTGATCCCCTCCGGCAGGTCGTGCACCCGGTAGAGCACGATCAGGTCCCCGGCGGCCTCCATGTTGTCCATGCAGTCGTCCAGCGCGGAGGCGAGGGCGTAGATGTCGTCCCGGTCGAAGGGGGTGACGAAGGTCTGGTTCAGCCGCCGCATGATCGCGTGCGTGCTGTCGTCAGCGTCGTGCTCAGCCTGGCCGAGCTGCTCGGCGTACGGGGGCCGCTCGGCGGGTGGGGCACCGATCAGCTGGGCGAGCAGGTCGGCCCCGGTGACCAGGTGACCGGCCGAGGTGGCCAACAGGTCGAAGAACGTCACATCGCGTGGGGTCAGGCGAAAACGCACAGCAGACTCCGTGAGGGTGGGAGGTCAACTCGAACAGGCTAGAGCATTCCGGCGGGTCGAGCCCGCACGCGAGCGAGGGGAGTGGGACACCGGGCCGCCCAGCGCCTGACGGCGCGAAGGCCGCTCGAAGCGGCAGATGTTGGAGCCCGGGGCTAGTGCGACCCGGTGTCGGCGCCCAGTGTACGAGCCGGATCTGGGTGCTGCAGCACGCAGGGGCCGGGGGTGGGCCGGGGGCGGGTGGCCGGGCGGGCTGGGCCGGCTCAGTCGGCCGGGGAGCGCTCGGCGGGCAGGTCGAACCGGTAGCCGACGTTGCGCACCGTGCCGATCAGCTGGTCGTGCTCCGGGCCGAGCTTGGCGCGCAGCCGGCGGATGTGCACGTCCACGGTGCGGGTGCCGCCGAAGTAGTCATACCCCCACACCTCCTGCAGCAGCTGGGCCCGGGTGAACACCCGGCCCTGGTGCTGGGTGAGGAACCGGAGCAGCTCGAACTCCTTGTAGGTCAGGTCCAGGGCCACGCCGCGCAGCCGTGCGGTGTAGCCGCCGGGGTCGATGGTCAGGTCGCCGGCCTCGATCTGGTCCGGGTCACCGGATGCCTCGGCGGTGCCGGCCCGCTCCACCAGCAGCCGGACCCGGGTGTCCAGCTCGGCCGGACCGGCGGTGGAGAGCACGAGGTCGGCCACGCCCCAGTCGGCGCCGACCGCCGGCAGCCCACCCTCGCCGAGCACCAGGAGCACCGGCGACTCGGTGCCGGCTCTGCGCAGCGTGCGGCAGATGCTGCGCGCCAGGGCGAGGTCGGCCCGGCCGTCCACCACGATCGCGTCGGCATCGGCGGGCCGCAGGGCGGCGCGGGCGTCCAGCGGCGCAAGATGCACCCGGTGGTGCAGCAGGGCGAGCGCCGGCATCACCGGCGGCCCGTCTGGGGGCGCGGTGGTCAGCACTAGCAGGTCAGCCACGCAGCGCTCCTCCCGACCTGACGCCCCTTACCCTATCGAGTACATGGCGCGCCCTCTGCCGCCGACCGCCTCGGCGGCAATACGATCAACCAGATGAGGTGGACCGAGGCATGATCAGCGGCACGTTCCGCGCCGTCGTGACCGCGACGGCAGCGGCCGGTATCGGCATCACGGCCTTCGGCGACCGGTTCCTCCTGGTGATCACCGTGGCCGGGATCGCCGCCCTGTTCGCGATCGGTTGGCCCACCCTGCTGGAGCTGCCCGCCCGGCGCGGGGCCGTGATCGTGCTGCTGCTCACCGGCGCTGCCTCGATCGCCGCCCTGCTGGCCTGGGACGACCTGCTCTACGTGGCGGTGGTGCTCGGCCTGGGGGTGGTCGGCGCGTTCGTGCGCGAGCTGGCCCGCCGGGATGGGCGACCACGGCTGGTCGAGTCGGTCTCGGGCGTGGTCACCGGGGCGGTGGTGATGGCCTCGGCCGCCGGCTGGCTGGCGATCGGCACCGGGCGCGTCTCGGTGGGGCTGCTGCTCGTGGGTGCCGTGACCCTGACGGTGTCCTCGGCGTGCACCGCGCTACCGATCCCGGGCTGGCTCGGCTCGGCCGCCACCATCGTGCTCGGCTGCGCCTCCGGGCTGCTCGTCGGGTCGCTGATCGAGGTGGTCGGCCTGCTCACCGGGGGCCTGGTCGGGCTGGCCGCCGGGGTGCTCACCGCGGCCGTGCACGCCCTGTTCGGGCAGTTCCCGGCCTCCGGCAGGCCGACGGCGGCACTGGCAGCGGCGATGCTCCCGGTCGCCGTGGCAGGGGTGCCGGTCTACGTGGTGGGCCGGTTGGTGCTGGGCTGAGCAGGGTCGGGCCGGTCCGGGGCGGGGTCCGCGGGGGCGGGGTCGGCCCCCGACAGGTCGAGCTCGGTCGGGGCAGGGGAGGACGGGTCGGACAGCTCCACGGTGCAGCCCATCGGGTCGCGGACCACGAACGACCAGTACCCCACCCAGAACGGCTCCGCCCGCAGCGACTCCACGCTGGCTGCCTGCAGCCGCCGCACCGCTGCCCAGAACTGCTCCGGCGCCAGGGCGATGCTCCAGGACGCGGCCGCGTGGCTAGGCGCCGGGTGCACCCCCAGGCCGTGCACCCATCCCGGCTGGTAGGACCACCCCGGACCGGCCGGGACGGCCGTCTCCTCCCGGCCGATGGTGAGCTGGACCGTCGCTCCGACCTGGTAGGCCAGCGAGTCCTCGGTGTCCCAGATCTGTTCCAGGCCGAGCAGGTCGGAGTAGAACCGACGCGCCGCCGCCAGGTCGTCGGCGGGCAGGTAGAGGAAGAAGTCGCAGGACATCCGGCGCCCTCCTTGGTCCGGGCCGGCGGAAATCCTCTCGCGCCGGCGGCGAGTGCTCCGTAGGCTATCGGCCATGTGGCTGTGATCCTCACCCGTCCTGCGCCGGTGGCGATGCCCGGCAGGACTCCGTACGACCCTGAGGACACCTGTGCCCACTGCCCCCACCAGCACCCGTTCGGCCGCCCACCTGCGCATCGAGGGCGTCTCCTGCAGCTTCGGCACCCGCCGCGTGCTGACCGACGTCTCCCTGGTGGTCCCCGCCGGACGACGCACCGGACTGATCGGGGAGAACGGCTCCGGCAAGACCACCCTGCTGCGGATCGCCGCCGGCCTGCTGCGACCCGACTCCGGCAGCATCAGCGTGACCGCACCCGGCGGCCGCGCAGCCCGGGTCGGCCTGCTGCACCAGGAGGTGCCGTTCGCAGCCACGGACACGGTAACCGAGGCGCTCGACGCGGCCACCGCCCCGGTCCGGCAGGCGGCCGCGGCCGTGGACGCTGCGGGCCTCGCGCTGGCCGAGGCGCCCGAGGACCCGGCGGCGGAGACCGCCTTCGCCACCGCGCTGGAGACCGCTGAACGGCTGGACGCCTGGAGCCTGCCCGCCCGGGTGGAGACGATGCTCGCCGGCCTGGGCCTGGCCGAGGTGCCCAGGGGCCGGCGCGCCGGCGAGCTCTCCGGCGGTCAGCGGGCCCGCCTGGCCCTGGCCTGGCTGCTGCTCTCCGCCCCGGACGTGCTGCTCCTGGACGAGCCGACCAACCACCTGGACGACGCCGCCGCCGCGCACCTGCAGCAGGTGCTGGCCTCCTGGCCCGGGCCGGTGCTGCTGACCAGCCACGACCGCGCGTTCCTGGACGAGACGGTCAGCTTCCTGGTGGACCTGGACCCCGCCCCGATGCCGCACGCGGTGGCCGGGCCGCTGGTCGGCGACGGCGACGGGTCCGGGATCGGTGCGGTCACGTTCACCGGCAGCTACACCGACTACCTGCACGCCCGGATGGACGCCCGCACCCGCTGGGAGCGCCAGTACGCCGCCGAGCAGGAGGAGCTGAAGCGGTTGCGCGCGGCGGTGCGCGACTCCCACGCGGTGGGCCACCCGGGCCGGGAGCCCCGTACCGAGGCCCGGGCGGCGAAGAAGTTCTACGCCGACCGGAACGCCAAGGTGGTCTCCCGGCGGGTGAACGACGCCAGCGCCCGCCTGGCCGAGCTGGAGGAGGCCCAGCTGCGCAAGCCGCCCCGCGAGCTGTGGTTCCGCGGGCTGACCGCCGGGGCGGACCGGGCCCGCCGGTCCTGGTCCGGCCCGGTGCTCACCGCCACCGGTGTGGGCCTGCCCGGCCGGCTGCCGGAGACCTCGCTGAGCGTGGCAGCGGGGGAGAAGTGGTTGGTCACCGGCGCCAACGGGACCGGCAAGTCCACCCTGCTGCACCTGCTCGCCGGCGACCTGACCCCGGCGACCGGGTCGGTGAACGCGCCCGCGGCGCTGCGCATCGGCCTGCTCGCCCAGGAGGTGCACCTGCCGGACCCGCAGCGTCGCGGCGAGGGGCGCACCGCCCGGCAGGCCTATGCCGACCTGGTCGGCCCCGGGCGGGCCGAGCAGGTGCCGCTGAGCACGTTCGCGCTGCTGCCCGGCCGGGACGAGAACCGCCCGGTCGGGGTGCTCAGCGTGGGTCAGCGGCGCCGGCTCGCGCTCGCGGTGCTGCTCGCCGACCCGCCGGACGTGCTGCTCCTGGACGAGCCGACCAACCACCTCTCCCTGCTGCTGGTGACCCAGCTGGAGGCGGCCATCGGGGACTATCCGGGCGCGGTGGTGCTCGCCTCGCACGACCGGTGGCTGCGCCGGTCCTGGACCGGTCTGCGGCTCGACCTGGGCGTGCGGTGAGCGCACCGAGCTAGTCCGCGAGCCGCTGGCTGAGCAGTCGACCCCACTCGCGAGCGCGCTCGACCTCACCGGCGATCAGCGGCCCGTGATAGCCGTAGACCAGGAAGCACTCGGGAGCCGTCACGGAGAAGCCCCGCTTGCGGGCGAGTCGCGTGGCGCTGTGGGATGCCGCTCCCGGCAGCAGTGGCATGTTCACTCGGGTGTCGAAGGCGACGAAGTCCTGCGGGTGACCACCGATCGGCAGTCCTTGGAGCCACTCCCTGATCCCGCCAGCAGTGCGGCTCCCACCGCGGCGGGCCGCCTCCTCCCGGGTCGAGTCCCGGGACATGGTGAAGGTGTGTGTCGGTCCGCCGACGACGACCACGTCGACATCGGGCGGTACGTCGGCGGGCGCGCCGGTGACGTCGGTCAGGGTGACCTCGGCCCCGGTGGACAGGCCGTCAGCGATTGCCTTCGCGATCTTGGCGGTGTTGCCGAACATGGACTCGTAGACGACGAGAGCGCGCATGGTGTTCCTCGATCCTTGACGGTCACATCGGGTTGGTGCCAGTCTTCGGCTCCGGACGGCCCGACGGTGGGTCCTTGGTCCTACGGGGAGGGTTCTGGTCGATGCCGACCGTCCGATTCCCCTGTCACCGCCTCCGGAACGCAGGGTCGCCCGAGGTCGCGGGACTTTGGTCCCTACCGGGACTGCGCCGGATGCGTAGCGTGGTTCTCACGGGTAGCACCCGGACAGCCGCAGAGATGGAGTTGGTGACCAGCTGCATCGACCAACACCGAGGCTGTTGCAGCCAGGGGAGGCGTCCCCAGCAGGAGACGCCTCCCCGCCTTCATGTGCGGTTCGACGAGGAGTTGGTCATGGCGGAGACAGTTGCGCGGATCACCACGATCAGCGCCCGGTCGGAGCAGAGCTTCGAGGATGCAGTCCGTGCGGGCGTGCACCGCGCGTGCGACACCCTTCGGAACGTGTCCGGTGCGTGGGTGAAAGAACACTCCGTATCGATCGAGGATGGCCAGATCACCTCGTTCCAGGTCGTGCTCGAGGTCAACTTCGTGCTCGACTAGCGGCCCCGTGGGCGCCACTGCTGGGCTGGCAGGACGCCGGCGCCCCGCGCGCACAGCCGCCCTGTGCCCGGTGTGGCTAGGGCGCGGACCCTGCAGGCCGGCGCCCCGCGCGCACAGCCGCCTTCCTTGCCGCCAGTCGCGTGCAGAGCGCTGGAGCACTCGGTAGACTCGCGGTGTCGGAGGCCGCAGCGACCCCGACGCACTCCGACGCAGGGGTGATAGGTGGTAGCTGGTGACCAGGGTATTCCTCGTCGATGACCACGAGGTTGTCCGAAACGGGATCGCCGGTGTCTTGGATGCGCAACCAGACCTACGGGTGGTCGGTGAGGCGTCCAGCTGTGCCGAGGCGTTCCGCCGGATCGAGGCCACGCGCCCTGATGTGGCCGTGCTCGATGTCATGCTGCCCGACGGCAGCGGTATCGATCTGTGTCGACAGATCCGACAGACGCTACCGAGCGTGCGGTGCCTGATCCTGACCGCGTTCGACGACGATGACGCGCTCCTGGCAGCAGTGATGGCCGATGCCTCCGGCTATCTGCTGAAGACTCTCCGGACCGCCGACATCACCAGTGCCATCCGTGCCGTCGCGGCCGGGCGCACGCTGCCGGACCCGTCGGTGCGGCGGCGGGCGACCCAGCGGATGCGCACCGAGCAGGACGGCGATCCCCGGTTCCGTTCGCTGAGCCTGCGGGAGCGACAGATCCTCGCTCTGATCGCCGACGCACTCACCAACCGGCAGATCGGCGAGCGACTCGGACTGGCCGAGAAGACCGTGAAGAACTACGTGTCCTCCATGCTGGGCAAGCTCGGCTTCGAGCACCGTACCCAGGCCGCCGTCTTCGAGCTGGAACGGACCGGCGGCAGCGGACGGTCCGCAGCCGCCGAAGCCCGGCCGACCGGTGGCCATCGCCACGACCGACGCCCCTCGATCTGACTCGCACGCCGCGTCGGAGCACTCAACCCGCGTCGGGGCCTGACGTGCCTGCTTCGTCGCTGGCCTGTCGGTCCTCCTCGCTGGCCTGTCGGTCCTCCCCGGTATCTGCGTCGGTGTGCACGATCAGCACCGGGCAGTGCGCGTGCTGGGCGCAGGCCGCGCTCACCGAACCGAGCAGCATCCCGACGAAACCGCCATGGCCACGGCTGCCGAGCACGAGCATCGCGCTGGTCTTGCTGAGGTCGATGAGCAAGGGTGCGGGTGAGCCGGCGAGCACGGTCCGGACCAGATGCTCGGGAGGGTCCTCGTCGAACGCCAGGCTGATCGCAGCAGCGAGGGTCTCCTCAGCGTCCTCCTCCGGCGACCAGTGCGCGAGCAGGTAGGGGTCGGCGAACGCTGGGTACGACCATATGATGACTGCCTCCAGCGGGGCGTCGAGTGCCGTGGCCATCCGCGCGGCGTATCGCAGCGCGGCGACCGATGAGCTCGACCCGTCCACGCCGACGACGATGCGGTCCCTGTTGATGTCCATACCGCCACGGTGCCTGGTGCGGCGAAGCACGACCGGGACCAAAGTCACATGGGCGGCCGGCGGGGTCTCGCGGGACCTTCGACCCTGCCGCTCGGCACGGGGCACGGGTGATGGTGACGGTGTGCAACAACGCACCTGAGAGAGAGGAACCCCTCATGACCATCACCACAGACCGTGACCTCGATGTGCAGGCACTGGTCAGTGAAGAGCTTGAGTGGACCCCGGACGTCGATGCTGCTGGTATCGGCGTGGCCGTCGAGAACGGCACTGTCGCACTCTCCGGCGAGGTGGACAGCTACGCTGAGCGGCTCGCAGCCCGACGCGCAGCCCTGCGGGTCCGTGGTGTGCGTGCGGTCGTCGACCACCTCACAGTGCACCCGAAGGCGGCGTGGCCGGTCACCGAGACCGACATCGCCAAGCAGGTAGAGCGTGCCCTGACCGGAGCCAGCAACGTGCCGGCGACGGTCAAGGCCGAGATCCACCAGCACAGCGTCACCCTCGTCGGTGAGGTGGACTGGGACTTCCAGCGGCTGGCTGCTCAGCGTGCGGTGCAGTACCTGCGCGGGGTGCACACGGTCCACAACATGATCAGCCTGAAGTCGCGGCCGTCGGCTCCCGACACCCAGGAACGGATCACGAACGCGCTCACCCGCAACGCGCAGCTGGATGCCAAGCAGATCCGCGTGATCGTCTCCGGGAGCAAGGTCATCCTCACCGGCACGGTGAAGTCCTGGGCGCAACGCACCCAGGCCGGTCACGCCGCATGGTCGTCCCCGCACGTGAGTGACGTGGACAACCAGATCACCGTCCGCCCCTACTGAGCGCCGGGTCCGCATGTCCACCACCGACGTCTCCACCGAGGGCGACCAAGCCCTGGTCGTGGAGTCCCACCTCCCGAACTTCGCGGAGGCGGACGTCACGGCGAGCGTCGACGGTGACCAGCTGGTCATCCAGGCGGAGCGTCACGAGCGGGAAGAGGACACGAAGCGGAAGTACGTGGTGCGCGCGAGCAGCAGCAGCTTCTACCGCAGCACCACCCTTCCCGACCAGGCCCAGCAGGACGGCATTACGGCTGGGTTCGCCAACGGCGTGCTGAAGGTGACGGTCCCGCTCGCGCAGGCTGCGAGCCCCCGCGCCGTCCCGATCAGCTCCGACGACTGAGTTGCCGTGGGTACCGGAGGAGGAGTTGCACGATGACGGACACGCTGTCTCGGCAGGCCAGTCGCGGGATCTCCGCGTTCCGCGACCGCCGAGATGCCGGGCGACGACTGGGCCGCGAGCTGGTCAGCAGAGCGGTGACGGTGTCGGTGGTCTGCGGTCTGCTGCCCGGTGGCGTGCTCGTGGCCGCCGAGGTGGCTGACGTGCTGGACGTGCCGTTGGACGTCATCGTCGTGCGCAAGCTGGGGTTGCCCGCTCGCCCAGGGATGGCCATGGGTGCCATCGGCGAGGACTGGGTCCGGCTCGTCGATGCAGCCCTCCTCCGGCGCGCCGGAGCGACCTTCGGCGACTTCGTCGCCGCGGAGCGCCGGGAACGGGAGGTGCTCGAGCGGTGGGTCGAGGCGGTCCGCGGCGATCACGGGCCACGGGATCTGATCGGGCAGACCGTCCTGATCGTCGACGATGGCATCACCACCTGGGTGACGATGTCCGCGGCCAGCCTGGTTGCTCGTAAGCGCGGCGCCGCGCAGGTGATCGTCGCGGCGCCCGTCGCCAGCCTCATGGCAGTGCCCCGGATCACCGGTGCCGCTCAGGTGATCTGCCTCGAGCAGCGCCCGTACGTGCAGGCTGTCTCCGCCTACTACCGGGACTTCCCGCAGACCACCGCCAGCCAGGTGTACGACCTGCTCGGCGACCGGCCGGAGCTCACGGCGTCCTGACCGCCGCTGCCGCGCCGACCCGCTCCTCGCGGCGCACGTGCGAGCGGGCGTGCTCGACCGCCGCCGGCAGGGTGTCGAACAGGTGGTTCTCGTGCCGCAGCACGCCCAGGGTGCCGACCGTGGTGAGCGTGCCGCGGTGCGCGGCCTGCACCCCCTTGACCAGCACGGTGATCCCGCGCCGCTCCAACGCCTCGATCAGCTCGGCCAGCGCCTTCGCCGCCGTCGCGTCGACCATCTGCACCCGGGACAGCCGCAGGATCACCACCCGCACCCCGTTCTGCGCGGACTCGGCGCTCACCTGCGCCATGACCCGGTCCGCGGCCCCGAAGAACACCGCCCCCTCCAGCCGGAACAGGGCGATGTGCTCGTCGCCGGCGGCGGCGGTGCCGGGCAGTGCCTCCCGGCGCACCCCGGCCGCACCGGCGATCGAGCGCAGGGTGAAGAAGGCGGCGACCACCAGCCCGATCTGGATCGCCTGGACCAGGTCGAACGCCACCGTGACCACGGCGGTGACCGCGAACGTGACCGCGCTGGACCGGTTCACCCGCAGCACGGCCCGCGCCGCCGGGAAGGAGACCATCCGCACCGCGGTGACCATCAGCACCCCGGCCAGCGCTGCCAGCGGGATCCGGGAGACCGGGCCGCTGGCCAGGTAGATCACCGCCAGGATCACCAGGGCGTGCGTGACCGAGGCCAGCCGGGTGCGCGCCCCGGAGCGGATGTTCACCGCGGTCCGGGCGATCGCCCCGGTGGCGGGCATGCCACCGAACAGGCCACTGGCCAACGAGGCCAGACCCTGGCCGACCAGCTCCCGGTCCGGCTCGTAGACGGTGCCGTCCGGCGCACCGGAGTGCTCCATCGCCGCCGCCACCCGGATGGACAGCAGCGACTCGATCGCCGCCAGCGCCGCGATCGCCAGCGCTGCCCCGCCCAGGTCGCCCAGCACGCCGAGGTCCATCTCCGGGAGCGAGGGCGCCGGCAGGCCGTCCGGCAGCGCGCCGATCCGGGCCAGCGGGGCGCCGGCGAGCTCGGCGACCAGGGTCGCGGCCGCCACCCCGACCAGGGAGGCGGGGATCGCCCCGTGCAGCCGGGGCAGGGCCAGCATCGCCAGGGCCACCAGCCCGGCCGCACCGAGCGTCCAGGCAAGCAGGCCCAGGTCCACGTTCTCGACGGCGGAGCTCACCGCGGCCACGGCCGTCACCAGGGTGTTGTGGCCGGGTTCGGCAGTGACGCCGACAGCGGCCGGTACCTGCTGCAGGAAGATGATGCAGGCGATGCCGAGGGTGAATCCCTCCACCACCGGCCAGGGGATGTAGGTGACGATCCGGCCCAGCCGGGCCAGGCCGAGGAGCAGCACGATCAGCCCGGCGGCCAGGGTGACCAGGGCGAGCGAGCCGAGGCCGTGCGCGGCGACCACCGGAGCCAGGATCACCGCCATCGCCCCGGTGGGCCCGGAGACCTGGTGGTGCGACCCGCCGAAGACGGCCGCGACGATCCCGGCGACCACCGCCGTCACCAGCCCGGCGGCCGCGCCCACCCCGGAGCTGATCCCGAAGGCGAGGGCGAGCGGCAGCGCCACCACGCCCACGGTCAGGCCGGCGAGCAGGTCGGCCCGCACGGCGGCCGGGCGCAGCAGGTAGTCGGTGCGCCGCGGCAGCAGTGCCGCGGCGGCGTCCAGCGCCCTCACTGCAGCGCGGCGGCGTCGAGCACGGCCTGAGCGCTCGCCCCGGGCAGGGCGGGCAGCTCGGCGGCCGCGTGCAGCTGGTCAGAGGCTCCCGCGAGCCGGCTGAGCAGGAACGCCCGCGCCGTGGTGAGCAGCTCGGCCACCACCCGCGCGGTGAGCCGGTAGTCCACCTGGTTGCCGCTGCGCACCGAGCTGACCACCCCGGCCCGCTTGAGCACCGCGAGGTGCTGGGACAGCTGGGACGCCTCGCAGCCGGTGACCTCCAGCAGCCGGGCCACCCCGGCGTGGTGCTCGGGGTCGGCGGCGAGCACCTCCAGCACCTGGATGCGGGTGGGGTGGGCGAGGGACTTGAACAGGTCTGCCTTGATGCGGTACAGCGGCTCGGTGGCGCGGGTGGGCACAGAGAACCTCCTTGACTTGATGATTCTATCAAGCCGTCAAGTCGCTGCTGTCCGTGGGTGGGACCTCGACCAGGCGAGCCGATAGCCTGGGGCGAGTACCGCCGTCGACCTGCGCGCGTGCGCGCAGAGCACCGAGAGGGACGCCCATGAGCTTCGCCATCCCCGAGGGACTCTCGCCCGAGGTGTACCCGCTGGCGTGGCTGGCCGGCACCTGGCGCGGCCCCGGGTTCATCGACTACCCCGGCATCGGTGAGCGGGCCATCCTCACCGAGGCCACGTTCACCGCCGACGGCGGGCCCTACCTGGTCTACTCCGCCACCACCTGGGAGCTGACCAACCCGCCCGCCTCGCTGGAGGGCGAGATCGACGTGGCCAGCCTGCAGCCCGGCCAGGTGTGGGCCAGCGAGTCCGGCTACTGGCGGGTGCCGCCGCCGGCCGAGGACGCCGCCCCGGCCCCGGACGACCAGCCGGCGCGCACCGAGCTCGAGGTGCTCCTCGCCGAGCCCAGCGGGCACGTGAGCGTCTACCTCGGCGTGGCGCAGGGGCCGCGGGTGCAGCTGGCCACCGACCTGATCGCCCGCACCGCCACCGGGGTGGAGATGACCGCCGCACAACGGATGTACGGGCTGGTGCACTCCGAGCTGATGTGGGCCACGGACCTGGCCGCCTTCGGCCACGAGATGCAGTCCTACTCCTCCGGCCGGATGCAGCGGCAGGAGTAGGCCGTGCCCCACCCCGCAGGCCGGAATGAAGCACCACGAACGGTGATTGAACAAGTATGACCGCCGAGACCGCCGCCTACCGTTCCCCGCTCCTGGCCCGCCACGGCGCCGTGGCCGCCTCCGCCCCGGACGAGGGAGTCGCCGCGCACTACGGCGAACCGGTGGCCGAGCAGCGCGCCCTCGCCCGCGGCATCGGCGTGGTGGACGCCACCCACCGCGGGGTGGTCACCGTGACCGGGCCGGACCGGCTGACCTGGCTGGACACCCTGTCCTCCCAGTGGCTGCGCGACCTGTCCCCCGGGGTGAGCGCCGAGCTGCTGCTGCTGGACGTGAACGGGCGGGTGCAGCACGCCCCGGCCGTGCTCGACGACGGCGAGACCACGTTCCTGGTCGCCGACACCGCCGACGCCGCCGACCTGGCCGCCTTCCTGGAGTCGATGAAGTTCATGCTCCGGGTGGAGATCACCCACCGCAGGGACCTGGGCGTGCTCGCCACCAGCGCCACCGGCCCCACCCTGCGGGCGCCGGACGGCAGCGAGCTGCTCTCCTGGACCGACCCGTGGCCGCACGCCGCCGAGGGCTCCACCCGCTACGGCCCCGCCGAGGACGACCACCCCGGCACCGAGTGGCGGGTGCGGTACTGGATCACGCCCCACGAGCAGGCCGGTGCGGTGGTGGCCGAGGCGGAGTCCGCCGGCGCCCGGGTGGTCGGCATCTGGGCGCTGGAGGCGCTCCGAGTAGCCGCCTGGCGGCCGCGCCTGGCCCGGGACGTGGACGAGCGCGCCATCCCGCACGAGCTGGACTGGCTGCGCACCGGGGTGCACCTGCACAAGGGCTGCTACCGGGGGCAGGAGTCGGTGGCCCGCGTGTTCAACCTGGGCCGCCCGCCCCGGCGGCTGACCATGCTGCACCTGGACGGCAGCGAGCACGTGCTGCCCGAGCCGGGAGACGCCGTCATGAACGGTGAGCGACAGGTGGGCACGGTGACCTCGGTGGTGCGCCACCACGAGCTCGGGCCGGTGGCCCTCGCCCTGCTCAAGCGCAACCTGGACCCGGCCGCGGAGCTGATGGTCGCCGGTATCGCGGCGGCCCAGGAGCTGATCGTGGGCACCGAGGGGTTCGGCACCGGCCGTCCGGAGCCCTCCGGCGGACCCCAGCTGCGGCGGCGGAACCTGTAGCAGGTGGCCGGCGCCGCGGACCCGCCCGCACGCAGCCATACCGGGCCGCGGCACACCTGGCTGCGGCAGACGTGGCTGCGGCTGCAGGCCCGGGCCCAGCGCGGTGGCCGGCGGGTGCGCTCGGAGTCCCGCGCGATCGTCACCGCCGCACTGGCCGCCGGGGCCGCCTACGCCGTGGCGCACCTGCTGCTGAGCCACCCCTACCCGATCTTCGCGCCCATCGCCGCGTTCGTCTCCCTCGGCTTCGGCATCGACCGGCGGCCCCGCAAGGTCGCCGAGCTGGCCCTCGGGGTGAGCGTGGGGGTGGCGTTCGGGGAGCTGTTCGCCTACCTGTTCGGCTCCGGGCCGGTGCAGATCGCGGTGGTGCTGGCGCTGGCGGTGTGCCTGGCCCGGCTGATCGACGGCGCCACCATGTTCGGGATGCAGGCCGGGGTGCAGTCGGTGGTGGTGGTCACCCTGCCCGCGATCGTCGGTGGGGGCGGGTTCACCCGGTGGACCGATGCGCTGGTCGGTGGCTCGATGGCGATGCTGGTGGCGGTGCTGCTGCCGTTGGACGTGCGCCGGCGGGCCCAGCGGCTGGCCGAGTCCGGGATGGCGGAGATCGCGTTCACCCTCACCGAGGTGGCTCGCGGGCTGCGCACCGGTGACCCGGACGCGGTCGACGATGCCCTGGCCCGCGCCCGCGGCTCCCAGGGGGTGATCGACGAGTGGGCCGACCTGGTGGATGCCGCCCTGGCCGCGACCCGGCTGACCCCCTCCCGGCTGCGGCACGACGACTACCTGCTCCGGATGCGCCGGGCCAGCACGCTCGTCGACCGGGCGATGCGCAACACCCGCGTGATCGCCCGCCGCGCCTGGGTGGTGTCCCGGGACGTGGCGCACCAGGAGGAGCTGGCGGACCTGCTGGAGACGATCGGCGGGTCGGTCCGGGAGATCTCGGTGGCGCTCGGGTCTGCCTCCCGCCTGATCGAGCTGCGGCCCGGGCTGCTGGCGGTGGCCGGCCGGCTGGCCCCGCAGCAGTTCTCCGGCTGGCCGGCGCAGACCCTCGTGGTGCTGGTGCGCTCCCTGGTGGTGGACCTGCTGGAGCTGACCGGGCTGACCGCGTCCCAGGCCCGCGAGGCGCTCGTGGCCACCGGGGTGCCGGAGCCGCCGTCCACCGGTGACCCGGGCCCGGGCGGGCGGGCCTGAGCGGGGGCACGGCCCGCGCGGGGTGAGCGGCCTGCGCGGCCTACCCCGGGCCCACCCCGGGCCGGCTTGGGGCTCTCGCGTAGGCTTTGACCCGTGCACATCGCGATCATCCAGTACTACCTCTTCCTGGCGCTTGCGCTGGTGGCGTTCGGGCTGGCGGCCTGGGCGCTGATCGACGCCGCGATCCGGCCGGCGCCGGCGTTCACCGACGCCGACAAGCGCACCAAGGGGTTCTGGTGCCTGATCACAGGCCTGGCCACGCTGCTCGCGTTCCTGGGCATCCCCTCCGGCGGCTCCGGCGGCACCCTGCTGCTGATGTTGCTCGGCGGCGTCCCGGCCGGCGTGTACCTGGCGGATGTGCGCCCGGCGGTGGCCCGCTACAGCCGCGGCACCGGCGGTCAACGCCGGCCATGGTGAGCCCGCAGGAGTCCCTGGAGCCGCCCGCGCGCGGGGCCGAGCTGGCCTGGGTGGTGCGTTCGGGGACGGTCGAGTCCGTGCACACCGGCCACCTGCTCGCCCTCGCCGCCGACGGCACCGACGTGCTCGCCCTGGGCAGGCCGGAGCAGCAGATCTACGCGCGTTCCTCGCTCAAGCCGCTGCAGACCGTGGCGATGCTGCGCGCCGGGGCGGAGCTCACCGAGGAGCAGCTGGCGCTGGCCTGCGCCTCGCACAACGGCGAGGGCCGGCACCGGGAGGTGGTGCGCAGCATCCTCGCCGCCGCCGGCCTGACCGAGTCCGACCTGGGCAACACCCCGGACTGGCCGCTGCTCGCCGAGGCCGCCGCCGCGTGGCGGGACGCCGGCCGGGACGCCGAGCCGATCGCGCAGAACTGCTCCGGCAAGCATGCGGCGATGCTGGCCACCTGCGTGGCCGCCGGCTGGGGCACCGCCGACTACCTCGAGGCCGAGCATCCGCTGCAGCAGCACATCCTCGCGGTGGTCGCCGAGCTGACCGGCGAGGAGATCCAGCATGTGGCCGTGGACGGGTGCGGGGCGCCGCAGCCCTCCACCACGGTGCGCGGTCTGGCGCGGGCGTTCGCGACGATCGCCACCGCGGCCGAGGGCACCGCCGAGCACCGGGTGGCGAGCGCGATGCGGGCGCACCCGTTCCTGGTGGCCGGCACCGGCCGGGACGCCACCGCAGCGATGCAGACCGTGCCCGGGCTGATCGCCAAGGACGGTGCCGAGGGGGTGTACGCAGCCGCGCTGGAGGACGGTCGCGCCGTGGCGCTGAAGGTTTCCGACGGCGCCTCCCGCCCCCGCCCGGTGCTGCTCGGTGCTGCGCTGCACGCCCTCGGCGAGCACGGTCGGTGGCCGTGGGCGCAGGTGCCGGTGCTCGGGCACGGGGAGCAGGTCGGGTCGGTGCTGCCGGCGTTCCCGGTCGACGGCGCGGACCGGGGCTGACCCGTGCGGGCGGTGCTGCAGCGGGTCACCGGCGCGCGCGTGCGCGTGGCGGGGGAGACCGTCGGTCAGATCGGCGCGGGACTGGTCGCGCTGGTCGGCGTCACGCACACCGACACCATGGCCGAGGCGCAGTGGCTGGCGCGCAAGATCGCCGACCTGCGCATCCTGGCCGAGGAGGCGTCGGTGGCCGATGCCGGTGCCGAGGTGCTCGTGGTCAGCCAGTTCACCCTGTACGGGCAGGCACGCAAGGGCCGGCGCCCGTCCTGGACCGCCGCCGCGCCCGGGGAGGTGGCCGAGCCGCTGGTGGACGCCGTGGTGGCGGCGCTGCGTGACCGTGGTGTGCGCACCGCGACCGGTGTGTTCGGTGCGGACATGGCGGTCGAGCTGACCAACGACGGCCCGGTCACCCTGGTGCTGGACACCCCCACCCCCACGTAGGTCGTCCTGTCAGGTGGGGACCATAGGCCCCGGTTGACAGGACGAGCCGAGTTAGGCGGCCTGCGGCACCCCTAGGTTGTGCAGGTCGCGGGCCACGGTGCCGGGCTCGTCGCGCAGCTCACGGCTGGTGCAGCGGATCACGTGTCGCTTCGTCGAGCTCAGCGCCCGTTGCCGGGCCAGGTCGTCCTCCCAGTGCTCCACCTCCATGTGGAACGCGCCGTCGACCTCCAACACCACGGTGCGGCCGTCGGCCAGATCCCACTCGCAGTCGGTGAACCGGCGTCGCCCCGAGGCGTCCCGGCGTTTCGTCTGGCGGTTTGGCGGCCGCAGCCCGAACTTCCGGCACATCCGGCGCACGTCCAGCTCGGCCGTCGACTGTGCCCCGGCATCGATCTCGTGGAGCGCCCTGCGGAACCGCTGGGCCCAGCGCAGCGGTTGCATCCGCTCGATCCAGCTCAGCAACGCCGTCGGTGTGGTGAGCCGCTGCTGGACGCTTGCGGCGAGCACACCCTCCGCGGTCCGGGTGGAGCGTTGGTAGGCCGCGAAGTGCAGGACGGCGGGTTCCAGGCGCAGGATCGGCAGACCGCGCCGGCTGGTGCTGAGGTCCGCGAGGTCGCGCCTGCTCTCCACGAAGCGCACGCCCGCTATCGGCTGGCCTATCTCCGCTCCGCGGGGCACCACCACGGTGATCTCCTCGCGATACCAGCGCTGCAGACCGTAGACCTCGGCAGCGGTCAGGTCGCCCACCACCGCCGGGCCGCCGGTGTGCAGCACCGCTGCCCACATCAGCTGTTCGCGGGTAAGGGCACCGGTTGTCGTGGCCACCACCGTCGGACTCACGGCCGCCCATCGCTCGCTCGCCACCTTGTGCCGGACCACCCAGCGCTCCACGCCGAGGCTCCGCAGCTGGGCACGGGACAGTATCCCGGCCTGTCGGCTGGCCAGACTCCGCCACCGTTCGCTGCGCACACCACCACCATGCCGGAACCGGCGCCGGCCGTGGCCAGCTGTCCACAGCCCCGAGGTCGTCCTGCTCAGCGGGGACCATGCGCCCCGCCTGACAGGACGACCTGCGGATGGGAGGGTGGGCAGATGCGGATCGAAGCTGTGGTCGGGGACATCACCACCGAGCAGGTCGATGCGGTGGTGAACGCCGCCAACTCCTCCCTGCTCGGCGGCGGCGGGGTGGACGGTGCTATCCACCGCGCCGCCGGCCCAGACCTGCTCGCCGAGTGCCGCCGGTTGCGGGAGACCACCCTGCCCGACGGGCTGCCGGTAGGGCACGCGGTGGCCACCGGCGCCGGCGACATGCCCGCCCGCTGGGTGATCCACACCGTCGGCCCGAACGCCCACGCCGGGCAGACCGACCCCGCCCTGCTCGCCGCGTGCTTCACCTCCAGCCTGGACGTGGCCGACCAGGTGGGTGCCACCAGCGTCGCCTTCCCCGCGGTCAGCGCCGGCGTCTACGGCTGGCCGATGGCGCGCGTCGCCCAGATCGCGGTGAGCGCTACCCAGGGCTGGGACCAGAGCCACCCGGGCTCCGCCGTCGAGCAGGTGCGGTTCGTGCTGGTCAACGAGCAGGCACAGACCACCTTCGCCGAGCACCTGGCCGCGGGCTGACCGACCCCGCGCCCGGAGAGAACACCTTCCGGGTGCGCGCTGCGCACCTGGCCCAGGTCACAGCCTCATCTCACCTTCTCCGCCGCTGGCGAACAGGGGCATGCCCAGGGGGTGGGCGCCGTTAGCCTGGATGGACACCGCCATGACCGCATGCGGTCCGGCCAGTGAGGAGCACGAGATGTTCGAGAGATTTACCGACCGAGCCCGTCGGGTAGTCGTCCTCGCCCAGGAAGAGGCGCGGATGCTCAACCACAACTACATCGGCACCGAGCACATCCTGCTCGGCCTCATCCACGAGGGCGAAGGCGTTGCCGCCAAGGCGTTGGAGTCGCTGAACATCTCCCTGGAAGCAGTACGCCAGCAGGTGCAGGAGATCATCGGCGAGGGCCAGCAGGCCCCGAACGGGCACATCCCGTTCACCCCGCGCGCCAAGAAGGTGCTCGAGCTGTCGCTGCGCGAGGCGCTGCAGCTCGGCCACAACTACATCGGCACCGAGCACATCCTGC
>CAZMDO010000024.1:0-3974 GCA_964564445.1 uncultured Ruaniaceae bacterium
GTGCCCGTGACCCCGGTCGTGCCCGTGACCCCGGTCGTGCCCGTGACCCCGGTCGTGCCCGTGGCCGTGACCATGGCCATCACGCCAGGGGTGCCAGTGGTCTTCGCCGGACAGGTACCTGGCGATCGTGTGCGAACGTGCCTCCCACCTGCTCAGCTGGGGGCGACCCTCGACCTGCCCGTCCGCAGCACCGGGGCCGCGGTTGCGGTACTCCCGGAGGAAGTCCTCCTGCCACGGCCAGCCGCCCATGTCGCTCCACGCCGGGGTGCTGATGTGCGCCCCCAGCCAGGAGTCTCGCACCACCACCGACGGTTCGACATCCGGGTCGCTGCTCGGGTGCCAGGGTCGGCCCAGGAACACCGTGCCGTCCGCGGCATCGGAGGTGAAGTGGCTGTCGACGAACAGGAACCCGAGAGTGTCGTTCTGGGTGGCCGGTGCCGCCACGTACCCGTTGACCTCCTCATCCCGGTCCAGCGAGTGGATCTCGGAGTCCTCCACCACGAGGGTTGCCCGACCGTAGATGAAGTCGACGTCGCCCTCGATGTAGGAATCGGTGGTGTAGACCCGTGACACCTCACCCCGGGGTGATTCGGCCAGGAAGGTGTCCTGGTTGCCGAGCAGCCGCACCTCATCCAGCACGATCCGGTCCCCGACCGTGCGCAGCGCCTGCGCCTGGCTCGGGCCGTTCGCCTCCTCGTCGTACCCGTTCTCGATCGTGATGCCCTGCACGGTGACGTCGTCCGCCAGGATCGAGAGCACCGCGGCTCCGGTCGCCCCGAACGTGCCGCCGTAGAACTTCTCCTGACCGGCAGCCAGGTCGTAGGTGAGCACCACGTCCTGTGCATCGCCCGTGCTGCTGCGGATCGTCAGATCGTCGTTGCCCGGCCACACCCGCACGATCTCTCGGTAGGTACCCGGCTCCACGACGATCTCGGCGATCCGGTCCGAGCGCCAGGCCGCACCGACGGCCGCGCCGATGGAGGCGTAGTCGCCGGACCCGTCCAGCGCCACGGTCACCCGGCGCGGCTCTCGGCCCT
Organism: uncultured Ruaniaceae bacterium; assembly: GCA_964564445.1. Classification (GTDB taxonomy): domain Bacteria; phylum Actinomycetota; class Actinomycetes; order Actinomycetales; family Beutenbergiaceae; genus Ruania. The sequence continues at coordinate 1,038 of CAZMDO010000024.1, forward strand.
CTCGGGCGAGCGTGCCTGCACCGTCGGAGACGATCTCCACGACATCCTCGACCGGGTCGGCCTGGTAGCTGTAGAACTCGCTCGGGTCGAAGGTCGGCCCGGTGTCGTCCTTGCGCCCACGGATGTCGGTGAAGACGTTGTCGACCGAGTGCACCCGGGAAGCCTCGTCCTTCGCGACGATCGCGTCCTCGCCGTGCTCGTAGACGCTGGACTCGACCAGCAGCTGGGCAGCACCTCGAGACATGGTGCCGTACTGGCCCTGACCTTCCAGCCAGTTGTTGTACAGGTGGCCGGCGGCGACGTTGTCGATGCTGCCGTTGCGCTGGTAGGTGTTCGAGAACCAGTTGTGGTGGAGCGTGATCGTGGTGACCACGTTGTCCGTCCAGCCCACGCCGACGGTCTTGTTGTGGTCGTGCAGGAAGTTCCACGAGAGCGTGACTGCGGTCGAGTCCTTGCGCACGTCGACCAGGCCGTCGCCCAGGCGGGTGAACTCGTTGTGGTCCACCCAGACGTGGGAGGAGGTGTCCATCCGGATGCCGTCGTTGTCGTTGTCATCGCTCTTGCCGTCCCAGTCGCCCGGTACGTAGGAGTCCCGGAAGGTCAGGTTGCGGATGATGACGTTGCTGACGTGGTCGAGGAACAGCCCACCGCCGACGAGCTCGGCGTCGCCCACGCCGACGATCGTCGTGTCGCTGGCCACCTCGATCATCGAGCCGAACGGTTCGACCTCGATCGTTCCCCGGACGAGGATCGTCAGCGGCTCGTCCAGGGCCGCGTAGTGGGCGAGGCCCTCCGCCGTACGTACGGTAACCGTCTCACCGCCGGTCCCCCCGGTCGTGCCCTGCGGCAGCTCCTCGGTCGCGGTGGAGGCGAAGCCAGTGGCGACCGGAGACCACACGGGGCCGTCCGCCGTCTCCGCCTCGGGGGCACGGATCGTGTCCAGCACCCGCTCACCGGCGACCGCCGGGTCGGTGGGGTCCTGCCAGCGGGACAGGTGGCCCGCACCGGCACCCCGGTCGACGGCCCGCTCGGACTGCTCGGCGGTCTGGATGACGCCGTGCGGTCCGGTCTCGCCCCACACCTCAGCGGTCAGCGGTGCCTCCGGGTTGGCCTCGTTGTAGGCGGCCAGCACATCCACCTCGGTGCCGTTCACGACGGTTCCGGCAGCGTTGATGCTCGTGCCGCCGTAGTTGCCGATGATCCGGTCGGGCCCCAGTGAGCCGTCCAGGTGGAAGGTGTTGTTGCGCGCGATGATGCTCGACTCCACCCCGACTCCCCAGGAGTAGATGTAGGAGTCCGGGTTACCGACTCGGTACACGTTGTTGTAGACGTGCACCTGGCCGAACCGGACCCGGGGTGCGCGCTGCACGAGGTCGATGAGCTCGTTGTGGTGCATGGTCACGCGCAGTGCACCCCGGTCGGTGTACCGGGTGTCGCCGTTGCCGAACAGCATCGACTTGTCGTGGCCCTCGAGCTGGCTCCAGGAGATCGTCACCAGGTCGGCCGCTCGCACCACGTCGAGCAGGCCGTCGTGGCGGAGGAACCGTTCGCCGAAGTACTCCGGCTGCTCGGCATCCACCGTCTCGCCGTCGTTGAGGGTGAGGTGGTCGAGCCAGACGTGCGTCGACCCGGTGACGACGAGGTTGTCCCACTCCGTCTTCCAGGTGTCACCGTTCCAGACCGGGAAGCAGTCGTAGGCGTCGGAGATCTCCAGGTTCCGAACGATGACGTTGTCGACGTTGGCGATGTTGACGACGAATCCGGTGAGAGTGACACCGTCGGCGCCGATCAGCGTGGTGTTGGCGCCGACCTCCACGCGGATCTGTTCCCGCTGGACCGCCTGCGATGCTCGTCGGGCCTCCTCCATAGGACCGCTGGCCTCACCCTCCCAGTGCGCAGGGTCGTAGGCCTCCAGGTACCCCTCGAGGGTGTAGCCGTCGCGTGCGTAGTCCTCGCAGGTCAGTGGTGTGCCATCGGAGGCGGTGTTGGCGTCGATGTCGTCGACGACCCGCACGATCTTGGGCTCATCGCCCTCGACCGCAGCCATCAGCTCATCACGCGTGCTCACCTCGATGATCTCGTCCGCTGCGGAGCCGCCCGTGGTGCCGCCGTCGGTCGACGCCCACCCGTTGCCGGGCGCCAACGTCTGGCGAGCGAGCTCATCGGCGTCGATGCGCGGCCGCTCGGGTGAGCGGTGCATCGGGATCGAGTCGACGTGGCGCGGAGACTCGGTGGCCGGGCTGGCCTGCGCGCCGGTGGCCAGCAGCGGGAGTGCGAGTGCGGCTGCGGCGAGCGAGCTGATCGCTGCGCGCGTGCCGCGGCGGTGCCGCCGGTCCGGATCGTTGGTACGGAAGATGGCTCGACTGCATGGACTGCGTAGTGGCATGGCAGGGCCTCTCTGGAGACTGGGCAACACGCCCTCCAGGGCTCGATGAACGTCGGCCCGACTCCCCGCGTCGGACCAGTCGAACCCCGTCGCTCTCTGCGACCGGACGTCTCTGTAACCGGTTTCCCAAACGTAGACGTCAGGCGGAGATCGCGTCAACGAAGTGATCATGATCTGAGATGAATCGGCATTAACAGCGTGGCGTTTCGGCGGCCATTCGTGGGAAACCGGTCCCTCGCGGATGCCTTCTCTGCGGACTGTCGACCCGTTCGTGGGCGGGCACTCCGGTGCCGCCGGCGCGGCCGGACCTGCTCCGCGCTGGCCGAGGTGCGGTCGCGACCGCGACGATCGGGACGTCCCGTTCTCGCACGAACAGCCTCGGTTCCTGCTACGGTCCACCTACTCTTCCTGAACGCCTGCACAGCGCAGGTGGCCGATCCCCTGGGAAGGCGGTGGGAACGCAGATGACCATGGTCTCTCCGACCGCGGCGGTGGTCCCGATCGGCGTCACTCACCGCACCGGAACGGACCGGAGCGACACCATCACCCTC
>CAZMDO010000024.1:4074-7635 GCA_964564445.1 uncultured Ruaniaceae bacterium
CGGCCGGTGGTCAGCGGACCGCTGCGGGTGGCCTTCGGCACCGCCGACGTGGACCGGATGACCGCTGAGCTGATCCACGACGTCACCGCGCTCACCGCCGACCCGACCGGAGCGGGCGGCACCATCCGCGCCTGGAGCACCAGCCAGTCCAGCCCTGCCAGCCAGGCCAGCCCGGCCGGCTCCGGCCCCGACCCCGACGACGGGGACGAGGCCGAACCCGATGCCGACGACGACGGAATCGAGGCCGGCCCGGCCGGCGACCACGGGCGCTGAGAGCCGCCCGTCGCCCCTGGGCGACCCCAGGGCCAGGCAACGATCGAAACGATTCGTGCGCTCCGCCGTCGAGATCGATACAGTGTTCGGGCACGGCAACCGTCTACTCTCGCCGAGGAGCTCATCTCATGCCCGAGATCTCCGTCCAGCTGTACTCCGTCCGGGACGCGGTCGCCGCGGACCTGCCCGGTGCCATCCGCCGCATCGCCGAGCTGGGCTTCACCCACGTGGAGCCGTGGGGCTTCGTGGACAAGGTCGAGGAGTTCGGCCGCGCCCTGACCGCCAGCTCGCTGGCCGCACCGTCCGCGCACGCCCGCCTGGTCACCGCCGAGGATGTGGCGCCCACGTTCGCCGCCGCCTCCGCCCTGGGGGTGCACACCCTGATCGACCCGATGGTCCCCGCCGAACGCTGGACCACGCGCGCGGACCTGCAGGCCACCGCCGACCGGCTCGCCGAGCTCGCCAGCCAGGCGGCCGAGGTCGGGCTGACCATCGGCTACCACAACCACTGGTGGGAGCTCGCCCAGCAGGTCGACGGGCGCCCCGCGCTCGAGGTCTTCGCCGACCTGCTCGACGAGCGGATCGTGCTCGAGGTGGACACCTACTGGGCCGCGGTCGGCGGGGTGGACGCCCCCGACCTGCTCCGCCGCCTGGGCGAACGGGTGAAGTTCCTGCACGTCAAGGACGGCCCGATCACCGACGACCCGAAGGCCCAGCTGCCCGCCGGCGAGGGCGCCATGGACGTGCCCGCCGTGCTCGCCGCCGCCCCGGACGCGCTGCGCGTGATCGAGTTCGACGCCTACGCCGGGGACGTGTTCGACGGCCTGGCCGCGAGCCTGGCCTACCTGGAGGGTCTGTCGTGACCGGGAAGGTGGGCGTCGGCATCATCGGCGCCGGGGTGATCTCCAGCCAGTACCTGACCAACCTCACCTCCTTCGCCGACGTCGACGTGGTCTTCATCGCCGACCTGGACACCGGCCGCGCCCGGGAACGCGCCGAGGAGTTCGGCGTACCCGGGCACGGCACGCCTAAGCAGCTGCTGGCGACGGCGGAGGTCGAGATCGTGGTCAACCTCACCGTGCCCTCGGCGCACGTGGCGGTCGGTGAGGCGATCGTCGCCGCGGGCAAGCACGTGTGGAGCGAGAAGCCGCTGGCCCTGGACCGCTCCGGCGGCCGGGCGCTGCTGCAGGCCGCCGAGGCCGCCGGGGTGCGGGTGGCGTGCGCGCCGGACACCATGCTCGGCGCCTCCTTCCAGACCGCGCTGCGCACCGTGCGCTCGGGGCGGATCGGCGACGTGCTCAACGGCCTGGTGCTGCTGCAGAGCCCCGGGCCGGAGTCCTGGCACCCCAGCCCGGAGTTCCTCTTCGACGTGGGTGGCGGACCGCTGCTGGACATCGGCCCCTACTACCTGACGGCGTTGGTGCACCTGCTCGGTCCGGTCACCCGGGTCAGCGCCACCTCCTCGATCGCGCGGCCCACCCGCGTGATCGGGTCCGGACCCAAGGCGGGCACCACCTTCGCCGTGAACGTGCCCACCCACCACGGGGCGCTGATCGAGTTCGCCGGCGGTGCGGCCGCGCAGGCCGTGTTCAGCTTCGAGTCCGCCATCCGCCGTACGCTGCTGGAGCTGACCGGTACCTCCGGGTCGATGGTGGTGCCCGACCCGAACGGGTTCGACCAGCCGACCGAGGTGTGGGAGCTCGGCGCCGAGCAGCCGGCCGTGATCGATGCGGTCGGGTCCAGGGCCACCCGCGGGGTCGGCGTGGTCGAGCTCGCCCGGGCGATCCGCGCCGGGCAGCCGGAGCGCGCCTCCGGGGAGCTGGCCTACCACGTGCTGGACGTGATGATCTCGATCGCCGAGGCCGCCGAGTCGCGCTCCTCGGTGGAGATCGCCAGCACGGTGGACGTGCCGCCGCTGCTGCCCGAGGGCTGGGACCCGGCAGCCGCGACCCTCTGACCGGCGGCGCCCGGCCCACCTCATCTCACCCCGGTCAGCCCGGCGGCCGGGCCAGGTCGGTGATGCTCAGCGCCGCGTCCCAAGCGAGCCGGCTGGAGGCCTCACCGCTGCCGGTGCCCACCCGGTAGCCGGCCCAGCGCACGTACCGCCCGTCGGCCCGCCGCGCGAGCATCGGCAGCGCCCGCAGTGCCACGCCCTCCCGCGGGATCTCCTCACCGGGGAAGGTCAGCGGGCGGGGCTGCAAGGTGACGCCCACGGGGGTGATCTCCTCCCCGTCGCCCGGGGCCGGGGTGCCGTCCGGTGCTCGTGCGGTGCGGACCAGCGCGCCCTTGCGCAGCGAGAGCTGACCGGTGCGCAGCGCTACCGGCAGCAGCGGGATCCAGTGCTCGGGGATCGGCGTCTGCAGCCGGTACACGCGTTCGGTCGGGCTGAGGTCGGCCGGCCACGGCGTCGGCGGCGGCGGGGGCTCGTCCGCACGTGACCGGGGGTCGCCGCTGCGGCCGGTCACCGTCTGCTCGATCGCCCACGCCAGGTTCGCCATCTGGTCGCGCAGGAACAGCACCTCCTCGGCCGCAGCCCCGGACTGGATGTCGGCGGCGACCGGCGGGAGGACCACCCCGGGCAGGGGCTCACCGGCCGCCGTGGCCACCCGGTACATGGTGAACGCCGGGTCGGTGAGCTCCGGCACCTCGGTGCTGTCCCCGAAGCTGTCGGTGAGGGTGACCGTGAGCACCTGGTTCACCGCCCCGAGCAGCCCGTCCACCGGCACCTGCAACCAGTCGTCCCCGGTGGTCATGGCGAACTCCGCCAGGCACAGCCGGGCGAGGTCGTGCGGCTGGGCCTCCATCGCGCCCAGGTCCACCCGGCCGTCCTCCAGCTGCCAGTACCGGCTGGCCGGCATCGCCGGGTAGCGCAAGGGTGTGGCCAGCACGGTGGCGGTGGTCGGCACCGGTGCCCCGCCGGGTGCTCCCTCGGGCAGCGCGGGGGTGGCGCCCGGCAGCCACTCCAGGTCCGACCACCGCACCGTGGCAGCCCCGAACTGGGTCGCCTGCACCACCACCGGGTGCTGGGCGTCGCCGAACCGCAGCGCGAACCGGTACTCCATCCGCTCCACGTCCCAGGCGTCGCCCGAGGTGGCGTCCCCGGTGAGCCACGCCAACCACGCCGCCAGCGTGGCCCGGGCGGTGGCCGGGTCGCCCGCCTCGGCCACCCAGGCTGGTTCCGCGGCGGCAGCCTCCGCCGCGATCGCGGCACCGTCCGGGACCGCACCGGCGAGCACCGCCAGGAGTCGCTTGGCGGCCGGGTCGAGCCGGTCGCGTGCGGCCACCTGC
>CAZMDO010000024.1:7735-13346 GCA_964564445.1 uncultured Ruaniaceae bacterium
CCGGCCCGCCACGGGCGCCAGGTGGCAGCGTCGAGCCCGCCCGCACCCAGCGGCGCCCACGCCGTCACCGGCAGCGCCTGGGAGGTGACGGTGACCGACACCACCGAACCGGCATCCTCACCGAACAGCTCACCGAGCTGCCACTGCCGCCCCAGCATCCAGGCGGGGTCGGCGATCCGCGCCTCGGTCCCCGGCGCCACCTCACCGGTGATCGAGTCCGGTTCCAGCCGCACCATGGCCGGCGGCTCGCTGAACTGCAGCCGGTCGGCGATGGCGGCCAGCTCGGCGGAGACCTGCGAGGTGGTGATCTTCATCGGGTCGATCGCGGCCATCAGTCCACCTCCGAGACGAACGGGTAGGCCAGCAGGCCCCAGTCCAGCTGGGCGAGTGCGCTGAAGTCGAAGCCGGTACGGGCCTGCAGCCATGGTGAGGCCACGTAGGTGGCCGGAAGGACCGCAGCGTCGCCGGGCACGTTCTCCAGCGTGACCAGCCGGGCCTTGGACACTGCGATCGCGTGGCGCACGGCCGCGACCACGGAGTCGGTGGTCCACCGGGAGCCGTCCGCGGAGACCGCGGAGAGGATCACCTGCGGGGCGCGGGCGGAGGCCTGGTGGGCGTGCACGGCCAGGCCGGTGGTCGCCCGCGCGTGGCGCAGCGGGGTGTCCACCGCCTGCTCACCGACCGCCTGCGGGCCGGGCTGGTAGGGCAGCATCTCCACCCAGCTGTCGAACAGCAGCCCGGCCACCTGGTCACCGGTCGCCTCGGGCGGGCCGAGCAGCTCGAGCACCACGTGCCGCACCGGGTGGGTCGGCCACGGCAGCCCGTCCGGGAGCTCCCCGGCCAGCCACCGGTCGGTGCCCGGCAGCGGGCGGCCGTCCTCGGCGCGCAGGGTGAGCTGCGCAGCGGTCAGGGCGACCGGCCGGCCGCTGGCGCGCCCGAGGAGCTGCGCCTCGGCCAGGTGACCCATCCCGGCGTGCACCGCGGCGTGGTCGCGCACGAACGCGGCCAGCCGCGACGGGGCGGGCTGGTCGAACGTCGCGTTGGTGAGCGCGTCGGTGAGGTCGGTGCCGGTGCCGTCCAGGTGCCGCAGCAGCGGCAGCACCGGGAAGGCGTCGCCGAGGACGGTCGCCACCAGGGTGGTGGCCGCCTCCAGCACCTGGTCGTCGGTGAGCGTGGCGTCGGTCTGCAGGTCGGCGAGCATCGCCGTGGCCGAGGCGAACCGGGCGGAGGCGCCCTCCCACGCCCCGAGGGCCCACGCCATGTCGGTGGGCAGCTGCGGGTTCGGCACCAGGGTCACGCCGAACGCTGCCAGCGGCTGGACGGCCGCACGGGTCGGGGCCACCTCGGGCTCGGCGACGGTGTGGGTGAGCGGGTCGATCCCGGCCACGGTCTCCTCCCCGGCCTGCAGAGCGGACTCGAGCGCGGCGAGCAGGTCGGCGCACCGGCCGGTGAGCTCCTCCCGGTCGATGGTGTGCTGCGCCGGGGCTCCCGGGACCACCAGCCGGTCCGCGGTGAGCGGGCGGGCGCCGGCGGCGATGGCGCGCAGGCTGCTGGCCAGCGCGAACGCCCTGGTCACCGGGAGTGCACCGGTGGGCCATGACGGCGCCGCCTCCGTGGCCAGGTCACCGAGCCCGGGCAGCGCCGTGCGCAGGTCCCGGGCGAGGCTGTCCAGGTCGTCGGTGAAGAGCAGGTCGAGCGCGGCCAGGCCGGCGTCGGCGAGGGTGAGCGGACCGTTCGGGCCGTCTCCGGCGATGATGTGGGCCGCCGGCCCGAGACGGCGGGCGGCCCACGCCTCCAGTCGTGGTTCGGCGACCGCCCGCGGCCGGCTGGTCGACCACCCCGTGGCCGTTGCGGTGATCACCGCGTAGGCGTTGTGGGTGAGCGTCCGGCCGGGCTGACGGACGCCGAGCACGCCCAGGTCCGGGTCGAAGCCGCCGCCGGCACCGGAGGCGTCCAGCACCGCAGCGGCCCGGGCGGCGTTGCCGGAGGCGTAGTGCAGCACCGACTCGGCCAGCAGCGCGTCGGAGACGGCGTCCAGGGTCTCGGCCGCACCGCGCAGCGCCGCGGCCACCGTGGCCCACTCTGCGTCGGTCACGGCCGGCCAGTCACCCTCGATGTAGGCGTTCCGCGGTGGTGCGGACAGTCGTTGCCGCAGGGCTGGGTTCGCGCTGTCGAGGCTGCTCGGCGGGTAGCGGCGGAGCAGCTCGGCACCGTCGACGACGTCCGCGGCCGCCATCCTGGTGGCCGGCGCGGCGGCGGGATCCTCTGGGCTGACCTCCTCGGTCTGCAGCGGCGCGATCTGCCGCAGGGTCAGCTGGAACCGTGCGGCGGAGCCGGTCAGCGCCCGTTCCACCTGGTAGCCGAGCAACGCCCCGACCTGCTGGCCGCGGCGAATACCCTCCAGCACCCGACGCAGCTCGGTGCCTCGCCGGCTGGAGAGGTCGATCGCGAACGGCTGGTCGCCGGCGGTGGCACCGATGCGGGAGGTGTGTGCGCTGGCGAGCATTCCCTCGGCGACGGCGTGGGACGGGCTGGGTGCGTGCAGCCACCCTGCCGGGTTCTCACCCGAGGCGCCCAGCCGGATGTTCTCCAGGTAGCCGAACGCGCCGATCGTGATCCCGTCCTCGGACAGCGTGCGCTGGCGGGCCGCGACGATGCCGCTCGCCCAGGCGTCCACCCGGTGCGCAGCCAGGTCCAGCACACTGGCCACGGCGGTGCGCCGCTCCGCGATCGGCAGCGCCGTCAGGTCGCGGAAGGCGTCCCGGGCCTCCCACTTGTAGGCGAACGCCTCGAGCAGCCCGGCGAGCGCCTCCTGCCCGATCCACATGGCCTGCGCGTCCTCCCCGAGGTCGAGGGCGACCTGCGCCAGTGACGTCCGCGCCTCGGCGACCGGTTCGATCGCGGCCAGGCTCACCGCTTCGGTCGGTTGCCCCTCGAAGCGGACGGTGCTGCGCAGCTCGGCCGCGGCCGCGTGCAGCCCCGCCGGTGCGGTGACCGCGCTCTGCCGGCCCACCTTCTCGACCGCTGCGTCGACGGACGCCGTCGAGGCAGCGGTCAGGGCCAGCTGGACCAGCTGGGTGTCGGCCTCGACCAGGTCGAGCACCGGTTCCACGTACTCGCTCGGCGCGGTGCCGGCACCGGCCCGCTGCACCTCGTCCCAGGCCACCTCGAGCAGCGCCTGGAGCACGCTGTCCACCGCCGGGGAGCCTCCGGCGAGGATCTCGGCGACCACCTCGGCGTCCCGCTCGGAGACCAGCGGGAGAGCGATCCGGCGGGTCTGCTCGTGCAGCGCGGGGGCGGTGAGCCGTTGGGCGAGCGTGACCGAGTACTGGGACAGCACGGCCTGGTAGAGCGCGGCGTGCCCGGCGACGACCGTCTCCGGTACACCGGCAGCGGCGCTGAGCGCGGACACCTGCGGACCGTCCACGGCCGGGCGGGCCCGCACCCCGGTCGAGGTCGGGCTGGTACCGAGCACGTCCAGCAGGTCCTCGTCACTCAGCTCCGCGCCCGGGCGTACCCGGGCGATCCCCTCCGCGCGCTGCACCCAGCGGGCGAGCACCCGCCGCACCAGGGGGACGAGGCCGGCAGTCAGGTCGCCCGGCTCGGGCGCCCACCGGTCCAGGTCGGCGACCGGGAGCACACCGTAGGGCTGGGCACCGACCCGCAGCGCGGAGCTGTGACCGGCTGCGCGGACATGGTCGCGGTGCAGCCGGCGGGCCGACTCGATCGTGGCGGGAGTCAGCCCCGGCACCCCGGTGGCCTCCGCCTTCGCCAGCACCGGCGCCCAGGTCGCCCACCACAGGGCGGTGTTGGCGGCGTGCTGGGCCGCCTCGAGGTGGGAACCTCCCGCCCCGGGGTGCAGCAGCCCCTGCAGCACCTCGGCGTCCAGGCCGAGCAGGCGGGCGACGGCGCTCGCCTCCGGGGAGGCCGGCGCGGGCGGCGCTGAGGGCTCTGCCACGGTGGGCCCGCCCCGGTAGGGTGACCGGTCGCCGTCGGCGTTGTTGGTGGGCGTGCCGTGCGCGAGCAGGTCGAACCCGTCGGAGCAGGCATGGCTGAGGAGCAGGTCGGTCAGGTCGCGGGCGCTGTCCGCCTCCGGCACCGAGGACCGGGTGCCGACCACGACGAGGCTCTCGATGCGCGCGGCGCCCCGCGGCAGGGGCACCTCGATGCCGAGGCCAGCCTGCTGCGCCTGGTCGAAGGACACCGACCACTGCGCGCCGGCGGGGACCAGCAGCCCGTCGGCGTCGGTGATCTCGTCCTCGGCGAAGGCCAGCGGGGAGATCGGCACCTCCGGCCGGACCGGCGGGCCGACGACGGTGGTCGGGCGGCCGCGGTCGGCCTGCAGGCGCACCACGAACCGGTCCGGCAGGCAGCGGGCCACGGTCCCGGCGGTGATCTCGGTGGGCAGGGGCGGGAAGTCCGGCTCGCCGGCCGGTGCCGCAGCGAGGTTGGTCGGGGTCAGGGCGCGGGCCACCCAGGCCGACCGGTCGGCCCCGACCGCCTCGACCAGATCGGCCCACGGCAGCGGGTCGGCGGCCTCGCCAGCCTCGCCGGCCCACCGGCGCCGCCAGTAGCCGCGGCCGGCCTCGGCCTCCTCCTCGGTGACCGCCCGCCGCATCGCATCGACGTGGATCTCGTCCGGGGTGATCCGCACCCGCAGCACCGACCCGGCCCGCTTGCACTCCACCCGCACCGGCAGCAGCACCAGCGGCACCTGCGCCGAAGCGTCGCACGGGTCGAGACGGTCGCCGGCGAGCAGGTCGAGGAGGTCCCGGTCGAGCACGGTGAGCCGATCCCGGCGCACCGGGTCCGCGGGCTCGGCCAGCAGCCGTTCGCGGCCACGGCGGAGCCGGGCCACGGCCGTGCGCAGCTCGCGCAGGTCGTCGGGGACGGTGACGGGCATGGCTCAGCCTTCCTGCAGGATCAGGTCGGTGGCGTGGAAGGCGACCCGCACCGGGTCGTGCAGTCGTTCGGCCGCGACGTCGGCACCGGAGGTCGCACCGGGGACGTGCAGGAACGGCCCGGTACCCACCTGATCGTCCCGCGGGCGGTCGAACCGGGTGGCGGTGGGGTGCTCGGCAATCGTGATCCACCACTCCTGCGAGTCCAGCTCGGCCAGGCTGAGGTCGATGCCGACCAGCGAGAAGTCCGGCGGCAGGTGCGCGGCGAACAGCTGGCGGGCCACCACCGCCTCCGGGCCGTCGAAACGTGGTTCGGCGGCGGTGCCGTGGTTCTTCCGCGCCTGGATGATCACGTCCGGGAAGCGGCGCACCAGCTCGCTCTTGACCACGATCACCGCCCGCCCCTGGCTGCCGCCGTCACCGCCGATCGCGATGTGCGTGCCCAACGCGGTCCGGGAGAAGGCGTGGATCGGCTGGCCGAGCTCGTCGGCGTGGGCGTCCCAGAACCGCCGGAAGTAGGTGCCCGCGGAGTCGGTCGGGTAGCGGCGCCAGGCCAGCTCCCGACCCATCTCGTCGGACAGGCCGATGAGGAACGCCTCCATGAACTCGCTGTTCGTGGACAGCACGGTGACGAAGTCGTTCTCCGGCAGCAGCCCCAGCCCCGGGACCAACCAGTCCATCGAGTACTCGCCCAAGGCCTGGTACATCGG
>CAZMDO010000024.1:13446-19464 GCA_964564445.1 uncultured Ruaniaceae bacterium
CCAGCCCCGGGACCAACCAGTCCATCGAGTACTCGCCCAAGGCCTGGTACATCGGCCGGCGGAACGTGGGCGCGGCCATCACCTGCCGGACGCGTTCGGGGCGGAACACCCGGCCGGTGAGCTCGGCGGACAGCTGCAGGCGGCCACGGAGCGCGGCACGCACCGTCACCGCGGGGTCTAGGGTGGCGCGCAGCGTGCCCAGCGCCACCGGGGCACGCCGGGGGACCGGATCGATCGAGAGCACGTGCCCGGGGTCGAGCAGCGCAGGTATGGCGGCCTTCAGCCGGCCCACGGGTACGGTCTTCATCCCCTCCAGGACCGGGCTGAGCGGGTGCGCGGCCAGCCCGGCGAGCTCGCTCAGCGCCTTGCTGCGGCCGGTCGCCGAGGTCCTGGTGGTGATCCGGGTGAGCCGGTCGGACCGGAGGGCGGCCAGGCGGCCGACGCCCAGCCGGCCGACGTCGATACCCAGTCGGTCCGTCCGCCGGGGTCGCCGCCCTGGCGGGCGGTCCACGTCGATGCGGGCCACGGCCCCTCCGATCGGGCTGCGGGTGACGATGTCGATACCGCGCCCCGCGCCCCGGCCGGGGCGGACGGTCCCGGGCGGCACCGTGAGGCGGGTGATCAGGCTGTTGTTCAGCCTCTTCGCCCGGTCGGTGAGCACCTCGTGCAGGTCGAGGGTCGTGGTGACCTGCGCCGTGGCCAGCTCGGCGACCAGCGGCGCGGTGCGTTGCTCGCGCACCGCCTGCACAGCGGGAACCGGGGAGGTGCGCAGCAGCACCGTGGCCCACCGGCCGGCGGTGCTGAGGGCCAGGTCCGTGCCGGCTCCGGCCGGGTGCCAGCCGGCGGTGTCCGCGAGGTGCGCGATCAGACCGCCCTGGAGCGCGCCGGTGGCGGCGCTGAGGTGCTGCTCGATCTCCCGCTGCGGTACCGCCAGCGCCTTCGCCACCCGGGGCGCGTCGAGGATCGCGATCGACCCGGCGGTCAGGTCACCGACGCCGTCCGGGTTGCGGTAGCTGCGGGTGAAGTCGCGGGTGGTGCTCCCGGTGCCGACGAGCGCCCCGACGCGGTCCCGGGTGGCGGCGCCGGTGGCGGCCAGCACCGGGCCGGTGGGCCGCACGGTACGGCGGAACGCGCCGGTGAGCACGGTGGCCGGGGTGGCGCTGCCGGCGACCGCCGCGCTCAGCGTGGTGCCTTCGGTCAGGTGGATCCGGGTGGCCAGGGGGCCGGCGACCTGCAGCAGCCGGGTGGGGGTCAGCCGGGAGAGCCGGGCGTGCAGCCGACCGGCGAGCAGCTCGGCGAGCTGGGCGAGGGCGATCGCCCGGTTGGCGCGTTGCACCTCGCCGAGCTGGGCCCAGGCGGCCTGCATGAGCTGCTCCTGGTCGCGCTGCACCACCCGCGTGCCCAGCCCTGCCGCGATCCGGTGCGTAGGGGAGAGGTTGAGGTCGGCGAACCAGTCCGTGCCGCTCACCTGCGGCTGACCCCGGTGCAGCGCGGCGTACACCTGCGGTCCGAGGATCGGCACGTCCGGGACCGGGCCGGCCGGCTCCTGCGCCCCCTCGACCCGGGCCGGCAGGTTGAGCTGCTCAGCCAGCTCGGCGGTCGTGGCCTCGGGCCAACGGGCGTGCTCTGCCGCGGCCTGCTCCGGTGCTGGTGGGGTCGGGGAGTACAGGGCGCAGCGCAGCACCTGCTTCGCGCCGGTCGCTCCCGGGGGCAGCGAGGTCAGCGGGCTGCCGGGTTCGGAGGCGTCGATCATCATCCGGCCGACCTCGTACGGGGCCGGCACGCCCTGGAGCCGCAGCGCCAGGGTGGCGAAGTCGCCGTCCGGCCCGGTGCGGAACTCCCAGGAGTCGTAGACCGGCAGGACGACCGTGCCGGGGGAGGACGGTGTCCACGCTGGGGCGAGGGTGCCACCGGTCAGGCCGCGCCCGGCGCGCGCCCCGACGTCGGTGGTGGGTACGAGGGCAGCCAGGTAGCGGGTGTCCTCGGCCAGCACCCGCGGCGAGAGCAGCCGGGAGAGGTTCACCGGGGCGAACTCCGGGGAGAGCCGGGCGGGCAGCGACGCGGTCTCGGACTGGGTGACCTGGGCGTGGGCCCACAGGTGGGCATCGGTCAGCGACGGCAGCTCGCTGGTGGGCACCTCGAGCAGCGGCAGCAGCGTGCTCGGTAGCCAGCGCACCGCGTCCGTGGCCACCACCACCAGGGTCAGCCAGGGGCGTACCGGGTTGCGTGCCGCTGCCGCACTGAACGCCCACGGCAGCTCCGGACGGTCGAACTCGATGTGCGCCAGCACCGTCTCCTCGGCCGTCGTGGTCCCGGGGGCGGGGTAGCGTCGCACGATCTGGTCGGGGTCGATGCCACGCACGTCGCCTGGTCCGTACAGGGTGATCGCCTGGCGGGCCTCGGCGTTGCCGCCGGCACTGTCCGAGAGCGGCAGGGTCACCTCCGAGGTGGCACGGACCCCGGTGGCCGGTGCGCTCGCGGCGGCGGCGAGCCCGCCGACGGCGAAGGCGGAGAACTCCAGGCGCTCGATCGCGACCTTGCTCTCGACGTACTCGTCCTTCGGCTCGAGCGCGAGCAGGAACGCGTCCGGGACCACCCGGGTGCTCGCGGAGACCGTGTCCGCCAGGTGGCGGACCACCTGGCCGGCGACGTCCTCGATGTCGGCCATCGACTCATCCCCTCACATCGAGACGGGTGACGTCGGCAACGCCCGCCGCCGCGGCCGCGGCGCTGATCACGGCCGCCTGGGTGGTGCTCAGCGGCCCGAGCGCGTCCAGCACGGGCGCCCCGGTGCGGGCGTCGGCGAGGACCGAGGTGCCGGCCGGTGCGAGCGTGACCGGCGGTGGTGCTCGGTGGTCCAGGTACGGGTTCTCGGTGACCGCCTGGTGCCGGCCGACCACGCCGTCGGCGATGTGCTCGGTGCCCATGGCGGTGAAAGCCCAGTCCACCCGGACGGGGTGCAGCGCCTCCTGCTCGTCGCGCACGTAGGTCCGGTAGGCGACCTGCTCGGTCCGGGACGGCCCGCTCACCGGGGTGGTCGCCATGGCGATCCGGGCGCCTGCGTGCATCTCCTCGAAACCTGCGCGGGCGAGCAGCTGCTCGCCCTCCAGGTCGAAGAACTGCCCGGGTGGGAACGGCGCCAGGTGAGGGCTGATCGCCGCTGCATCTCCCGCCGTCGAGCGTGGTGTGCCCATGGTGACCATCTCCGCCCGCACCGGAGCGGCGCCGAGGTGGGTGATCTTCACACCGAGCGGGACGAGGGACTGGGAGACCTCGATCGCGGCGAGCGGGTGGGCGACGATGCCGGCGACGCCCTCCACGTCGGCCAGCGTGACCAGCTGGGCGCCGTGGTCGGGCAGCCGCACGGTCCAGGCCTCGGCCTCCTCGAGCGCGTCCCGCACCAGGGTGAGGGTGTCCAGGGCGGGCAGGGCAGGGGCCGCCGGGTCGCCCCACTCGATCGGGCCGACCTCCTCGTCGAACGTCGGCAGGAACCAGACGTCCACCGTGATGTGCCCGGAGAGCGTGTACGGCCGCGTGCCGCCCAGCTCCCCGCGCAGCAGCACTGAGGCGATGGTGGCGCCGAAGATGTCCACCTCGACACCGACCTCGAGCGCGACCCGGAACGCGAACCGGGGCGCCCAGACGAAGATCATGTCCAGCTGGATCCAGGCCCGGGCCGCGATCACGGCGAAGTCCGCCTCCAGCCGGCCTTCGATGCCGAGCTGCACCGACCCGGCGGTGATCGCGAAGTACAGCTTGACCTGGAGGAGGATCGGTCCCTTGAGCTTGCCCTTCTCGTCCCGACCGCCGGGGGAGAAGTCCATGGTGACCCGGGTGAGCTCGCCCAGCGCTGGCTTGGTGCCGGTGAGCTTCTCGTAGTCGGGGTGGAACCCGCCCACGGAGAACTCGAACGCTCCCGTGCCGGACCACTGGATGTACAGGCCGAGATCACCGTCGATGTCGAACGGACCGATCGTCGAGCCCTTCATGGTGGCGAACAGCAGGAAGTAGTCGGGGGTGATGGCCGCGAACACCTCGGCCCGGATGTCGACGGTCTTGACCTTCTCGTGCGGCACCATCACCCGCAGCGCGCCGACGATCACCACCTTCGGGTCCGGCAGGGCGAGGATGACGCCGACCTTCATCCGGACGAACTTGGCCTCCGAGCCCCAGCCGAGCTCGACCAGCGGCCCGATCACGAAACCGCCGGGCTGGGGCGGGAAGACGTGCGCCACCTTGTCCAGGAGCTTGGGTGCGGCGCTGACCGGGTCGTCCGGGAAGAGCATCGTGTCCAGCACGTGCTCGCGCATCCCCTCGCGCAGTGCGGCCAGGTCGATGCCACGGTCGATGGCGAGCAGACCGCCGACGCCGTTGAGGGTGAACCCCAGGCCCAGCTCGATCGCCTTGGGGAACCGCACCCCGATCACCAGCACCAGCGAGAACGGTTCCGGGGAGAGGATCACGATCGCGGTGATGCCCACACCGAGGACCTTCAGCTGTACCGTGCCGCCGAACTCGACCCGGGTGATGTCCTCGCCGTCGACGGTGTAGGTGCGCTCCACCCGCTGGATGAAACCGCCGCCGACCACCGGCCCGGCGGCGATGCGCAGGCCGATGGCGTCCGGCCAGCGAGGGGTGACCGGCAGGTCGGTGAACATCAGGTGGTGGTCCACGACACCGTCCAGGTCGACGATGAACCCGGCGCCCTCCACCTGCATGCCGACCACGTCCGCCATCGCGGCCGCGATCGAGGTGGTGATCTCGAACCCGGTGACCTCCCGCTCGTCGTCGCGCAGCAGACCGAGCGCGAGCTCGCGCAGCTCCACGCCCGGGAAGGAGAACCGGACCGGGAGCACGGCCCGCTCGTCCTTCCGCCCGTCGCCCAGGTACAGGCCCTGCGCGGTGTCCAGGGAGATCGCCGTGGTCGTGGTGGTCTTCGGTTCCTTCGACCCGGGCATGATCGTCTTCAGCAGCGGGCCGCTGGTGATGCCCGGCTGCAGGGCGGTGCGCAGGCGGAACCCGACGATCACCGTGTCCGGCTCGTAGTACTTCTCGCCCCGCTGGATCAGGGACTCCTTCTCCTCCTCGGTGGGGGAGGCCACCTCCCGGTCGCTGAACTGCAGGAAGACCTCGACGGAGATCTGGTCGAGGGAGATCGGGCCGAACGTGCTCGCCTCGGACTTGGTCAGGGTGGCGACGAGCAGGAACTGGCCGTCGGAGCGGTCCAGACTGATCACCTCGGCCAGCTTCCCGACCAGGTCCTCGATGTCCAGCACCGCTTCGCCGAATGCGTTCAGCAGGTTCTCCGCCCCCTCGGCCAGGTCCTGGAACGGTTTCGCCCAGGGGCTCCACAGCAGCATCAGGTCGTCGCGGATCCCCTCGTCGACCTCACCGCTGGCGTCCTTGGCCAGCTCGGTGGCGAGGATCCGGTACGCCTCGTCCGCGGCGACCAACGCCGTCCCGATCCGGACCGCCACCCGGGCGGCGGTGTCGATGTCGAAGTCGTCGGAGCCCAGGTCGGTGGCGGACTCGCTGACCTGTTTGGCGATGAGATCGGTCTGCTTCTTGATCTTTGTGGCGATCTCCTTGGCCAGCGGCACGATGCCCTCGGAGATGTCGGCCTTCAGCTCGTTGAACTCGGCCTCGATCTGCTCGGAGCTGAACGTGGTCAGCGACTCCAGGAACGATCCGGTGTCGTGCCAGGCCTCCTCGGTGGCATCGCCGAGCCGGGTGTTGAGGAACGCCTCGATCGCCCGGAGGAATCCTGTGCCGATGTCGGTCATGCCCCGGCCTCTGGGTAGCGCGGACGCTGGCACGGCCGCGTCCGGCCGCAGAGTGTCCCGCCGGGGGACACGACTCAGTGCAGGTTCTCGCCTCACCGCCGCCGTCGTCGGCTGCGGAGGTGCCGAAATCTATCACTCGTCGATCGCAGCAGACCTGCCCGAAAGGACAGCCGATCGGGCGGTCCGGGTGTCGCAGGGGCGTGGTGGCGCGGTGGCACCGGGCGCGGGAGTGCGG
>CAZMDO010000025.1:0-2358 GCA_964564445.1 uncultured Ruaniaceae bacterium
GCTACATGACCGACCGCCCGTTCGTGATGACCTCCACGGTCACCGAGGAGCTGCTCGGCCTGCAGCCCACGCCGCTGCGCGAGGGCGTCGCGGCGACCATCGACTACTGGCGCCAGGCTGAGCCGGTCCGGACCGCGGCGTAGCGCCGCGGCGTCTGGCCGGCGGACCTCACCGCAGGGTGGCGAAGAACGCGCGCAGGTCCGCGGTCAGCAGGTCCGGTGCCTCCATGGCGGCGAAGTGCCCGCCACGGTCGTGCTCGCTCCAGCGCACCAGGTGGTGCCGGCGCTCCGCGATCGCGCGGATCGTGCGGTCGCCGGGGAAGAGCGCACAGCCGGTGGGCACCCTGGAGGGCGGTGGTGCGGCGCCCCACTGCCCAGCCGCCGTGTACAACCGCATGGACGAGCCGATCGTGCCGGTGAGGTGCAGCACGCTCAGGTTCGTCAGGAACGCGTCCACGTCGAGGGCGTCGGCGAGCCGGTCGTGCGCCGGGTTGGTGTAGATGTGGAAGATGTCCGCGATCCAGCCGAGCAGCCCGACGGGGGAGTCGGTCAGCCCGTAGGCCAGCGCCTGGGGACGGGTGGACTGGATGGCGGCGTACCCGGAGGTGCTGCTGGTGCTCCAGTCCTGCAGGGCCGCCAGCCTCTCCCGGTCGGCCGGGCTGAAACCCGCGCCGTCCTCTCCCCGGTCCGGGATCGTGATCGGCCCGTTCAGGTGCACTCCGACCACCCGGTCGGGGTGCAGGTGCCCGAGCTGTGCGGCGATGAAGGAGCCGGCATCCCCACCGTGGGCGCCGTACCGGCGGTAGCCCAGGTGGTCCATCAGGGTGGCGACGAGCCGGGCGCTGCGCTCGGTGGCGGCCTGCCCGTCCGCACGGGTCGGCCCGGAGAAGCCGAACCCGGGCAGGCTCGGTGCGACCACGTGGAACGCCTCGGCCGGGTCCCCGCCGTGCCCGCGGGGGTCGGCGAGCGCGTCGATCACGGCGTCGAACTCCACCGGCGTGCACGGCCAGCCGTGCAGCAGCACCAGCGGCAGGGCGTCGGGCTCGGGCGAGCGCACGTGCACCAGGTGCAGGCGCTGACCGTCGATCTCGGTGACCAGCTGGGGGTGGCGGTTCAGGTGGGCCTCGTGCTCGCGCCAGTCGTAGCCGTCACGCCAGTGCTCGGCGAGCTCGCGGACCTCGGGGACCGGTACGCCGTACCGCCAGCCGACGCCGGGCAGCTGGTCCGGCCAGCGCGCCGCAGCGAGGCGGGCGTGCAGGTCGTCCAGGTCGGCCTGGGGGACGTGGATCTGGAACGGGTGCAGGGCGGTGTCGTCGGTCATGGCGGCGACGCTACGGGCGATAGCGGCCAGCGACGGTCCGCAGTCACCGGCGATAGCGCTCCCGGGCTGCCGGCGGCTACCGTCTCCTGGTGTGAGCCGACTCTTGCTGCTGGACACCGCGAGCCTGTACTTCCGTGCCTACTTCGGCGTGCCCGACTCGATCACCGCACCGGACGGCACCCCGGTGAACGCGGTGCGCGGGCTGCTCGACTTCATCACCCGCCTGGTCGGTCAGTACCGGCCCACCCACCTGGCCTGCTGCTGGGACAACGACTGGCGGCCGCAGTGGCGGGTGGACCTGATCGGCTCCTACAAGGCGCACCGGGTGGTCGAGGAGGTGCCGGCCGGTACCGACGTGGAGGAGGTGCCCGACCCGTTGGCGGTGCAGGTGCCGGTGATCGCCGCGACGCTGGCCGCCATCGGCATCCCGGTGCTCGGGGCCGACGGCTACGAGGCGGACGACGTGATCGGCACCCTGGCGACCGGGGCGGGCATGCCGGTGGACGTGGTCACCGGCGACCGGGACCTGTTCCAGCTCGTCCACGACGCCGCCGACGGCGACGGCGACCTCCCGGTCCGGGTGCTGTACACCGCGCGCGGGGTGAGCAAGCACGAGGTGGTGACCGACGCCGTCGTGCAGGAGAAGTACCGGGTGCGCGCCGACCAGTACGCCGACTTCGCCACCCTGCGCGGGGACAGCTCCGACGGGCTGCCCGGTGTGGCCGGCGTGGGGGACAAGACCGCCGCCGCACTGCTCGGTACCTACGGGGACCTGGCCGGGATCCGCGCCGCGGCAGCCGACCCCGGGACCCCGCTGGCCGCTGGGCTGCGCGGGAAGCTGAACGCCGCCGCCGACTACCTGGACGCCGCCGTGCAGGTGGTGGCCGTGGCCCGCAACCTCGACCTGGGCGAGGTGGACCTGCGCCTGCCCGGGACTGGCGCCGACCGCCCGCTGCCGGCCGATGCGGTCGCGCTCCAGGAGCTGACCGACCGCTGGGGCCTGGGCTCCTCGGTCGAGCGGCTGCTCACCGCGTTGTC
>CAZMDO010000025.1:2458-19101 GCA_964564445.1 uncultured Ruaniaceae bacterium
CGGCAGAGGGCGTGGTCAGGTGAGCACGACCTCGATGCCGGCGGCCCGGATCTCCTCCGCCACGTCCGGGTCGGCCCCGGCGTCGGTGATCAGCGCATGCACCTGCGCGGGCCGGGCGATCCGGGCGAACGCGCTGCGGCCCAGCTTGCTCGCATCGGCCACCACCACCACCTGCCGGGCCCGGCCCACCAGCGCCGCGCCGATCGCCGCCTCGCCCTCGTCATGGGCGGCAGCGCCGAGGCGGGGGTCGAAGGCGTTCACGCCGAGGAACAGCACGTCCAGGGAGACCTGCCCGAGCAGCAGGTCGGCCAGCGGACCGGTGAGCTCATAGCTGAGCGGTCGGACCACCCCGCCGGTGAGCACCACCCGCAGGTGCGCGCGCACGGCGAGCTCGGCGGCGATGTTCACCGCGTTGGTCACCAGTGTGGTCGGCGGCCCCTCGTGCCGGCGGAGCCGGTCGTCGACGGCGAGCTCGCGGGCCACCTCGGTGGTGGTGGTGCCGCCGTTCAGCCCGACCACCTGCCCGGGGGTCACCATCGCCGCGGCCGCCACCGCGATCCGAGCCTTCTGCTCACCCTCCCGCGCGGCGCGGTACCGTAGCGGCAGGTCCCCGATCCCCGGGTGCGCCGTCGCACCCCCGCGGGTGCGGACCACGAGCTGCTGGTCGGCGAGGGTGTCCAGGTCCCGCCGCGCGGTGGCGGGGGAGACGTCGAGCTCGGTGACCACCTCGTCGACGTGCACCTGCTCCCGCTCCACGATGAGGTTGAGCAGGGCGCCGAGTCGCTCGTGCCGGTTCACACCCCACTCCGATCATGATGGATTCTGATTGAAAACACTCTATACTGCTCATGATCGTGCAGCCATGTGTGGGGTAGCCACGTCGCCACCCCGGAGCCGGAGGAGACCATCGTGTCCGAGTCGTCGACCATCCGTGAGGTCCTGTCCCAACCGGAGCTGTGGGCCGGGGTCTCGGAGATCCTGACCGGTGCCGAGGGTCTGCCCGTACGTGGCGAGCGGGTCGCCGTGGTCGGCTGCGGCACCTCCTGGTTCATGGCGCAGGCCTACGCGGCGCTGCGGGAGGGTAGTGGGGCGGGGGAGACCGACGCATTCACCGCCTCGGAGGTCCCTGCCGGGCGCAGCTACGACCGGATCGTGACCATCTCCCGCTCCGGCACCACCACCGAGATCGTGCAGCTGCTGGCGGCCACCGCCGCCCCGAGCGTGCTGCTCACCGCCGTGGCCGGCGGTCCTGCCGCCGCCCACGCCGACCACGAGATCGTGCTCGCCGACGCCGACGAGACCTCCGTGGTGCAGACCCGGTTCGCCACCACCACCCTCGCCCTGCTGCGCGCCAGCCTGGGCGAGGACCTCACCGCGGCCGTGACCGACGCCCGCACCGCGCTCCAGGAGCCGGTCGCCGACGCCTGGGTGGCCGCCGACCAGATCACCTTCCTCGGCACCGGGTGGACGATCGGGCTGGCGCACGAGGCGGCGCTGAAGCTGCGCGAGTCCTCCCAGTCCTGGACCGAGTCCTACGTGGCGATGGAGTACCGGCACGGTCCGATCTCCATCGCCCAGCCCGGCCGAGTGGTCTGGGTGTTCGGTCCGGTCCCCGCCGGGCTGGCCGAGGACGTGGCCGCCACCGGCGCCACCCTGGTCACCAGCGAGCTGGACCCGCTCGCGCACCTGGTGCTGCTGCACCGGCTCGCGGTCGCCCGTGCGGAGGCACGCGGGCTGGACCCGGACACGCCGCGGCACCTGTCCCGCGCCGTGCACCTGCCCGCGGAGGGCTGAGGTGGGCGCACCCGTGCTCGGGGTGGACATCGGTGGCACCGCGATCAAGATCGGCCGGGTCGCCCCGGACGGGGAGCTGACCGACACCCGGCAGCGACCCACGCCGAAGGATCCGGCGACCCTGGCCGAGCTGGTCGCCGCCGAGGTGCGCGCCACCCCCGCCGACGCGATCGGAGTGGTCAGCCCCGGGATCGTGGACGAGACCCGCGGCACGGTGGTCTACTCCGCCAACCTCGGCTGGCGGGACCTGCCGCTGCGCGACCTGCTCAGCCAGCGGCTCGGCCGGCCGGTGGTCACGGGCCACGACGTGCGTGCCGGCGCGCTGGCGGAGTCGCGCTGGGGGGCCGGCGAGCCGGACATGCTGTTCCTGCCGCTGGGCACCGGCCTGGCCAGTGCTCTGATCATCGAGGGCACGGTACGCGGCACCGGCTGGGCCGGGGAGATCGGGCAGGTGCTGGTTCCGGACCCGGACGGCGCGGGCCGCACCCCGCTGGAACGCATCTGCGCGGCCGGTGCGCTGGCCGACCGGTACGCCGCGGCCACCGGCAGCGCGGACACCTCCGGCGGCGCCCGGGCCGTGTTCAGCCGTGCCGCCGCCGGTGACGCCGAGGCGCAGCGGGTGATCGGCACCGCGATCGAGAGTCTCGCGGACCTGCTCGCGGCCACGGCCGGGCTGCTCGGACCGGTGCCGCTGGTGCTCGGTGGTGGGCTGGCCGAGGCGGGGTCGGCGCTGCTCGACCCGCTGCACGATGCGCTGGCCGCCCGCCTGCCCGCCGCCGCGATGCCGCCCCTGCGCCGCGCACGGCTGGGACAATGGGCGGGTTGCCTGGGCGCCGGAGCCCTGGCGATGACCCTCGGAGGACCCTCATGATCGTCACCCTCACCCCGAACCCGGCCGTGGACGTGACCTACACCGTGCCGCGGCTCGTCCCCGGCGAGGTGCACCGGGTGCAGCAGGTGGTGGAGTCGGCCGGCGGCAAGGGCGTCAACGTGGCCCGGGTGCTCGCCCAGCTCGGCCACGGTGTGTGCGTCACCGGATTCCTCGGCGGCGCCGCCGGCGAGACCCTGGAGGACCTGCTCACCCCTACCCCGGTGGACCAGGCGTGGATCTTGGTGGGCGCCCAGACCCGGCGCACCGTGACCGTGCTGGACGAGGAGAGCGCCACGCTCCTGAACGAACCGGGCCCGCAGGTGAGCGCCCGTGACTGGGAGCGCCTGGTGGCGCACGTGCTCGGCCTGCTGGATGCCGGGGACGTGCTGGTGGTCTCCGGCTCGACCCCGCCGGGCACGGACCCGGGTGCGCTGGCCGGACTGGTGCGTTCCGCCGTCGAGATGGAGGTGGCCGTGCTGGCCGACACCTCCGGGCCGGCCCTGCTCGAGGTGGCCGGTGCCGGACCGGCCTGCCTGAAGCCGAACGAGGAGGAGCTGCTCGCTGCCACCGGCGCCACGGACGTGCTCGCCGGGGCCCGTGACCTGCTCGAGCGCGGCGCGGAGGCGGTGCTCGTCTCCCGCGGGGCGGACGGGGTGCTGCTGGTCACCGCCACCGGCCACTGGCAGGTCCGCCCGGCCGAGTCCCTGGTCGGCAACCCCACCGGTGCGGGGGACGCGGCAGTGGCCGCGCTCGCGGCCGCCCTCGCCGACGGCGCACGTTCCGCGGCGCTGTCCGCCCACCTGGCCGAGGTGGTCGCCCTCTCCGGTGCCGCCGTGCTCCGCCCGACCGCCGGCGAGGTGGACCTGGCCGCCTACCGACGCATGCTCGCCACGATCAGGACGGAGGCGGTCGATGCCGCTCGCTGACCTCACCACGCTCGCCCGTGCGGCCCGTGCCGCAGGGACGGGCCTGGGTGCCTTCAACGTGATCCACCTGGAGCACGCGGAGACCTTCGTGGCCGCCGCCGAGCGCGCCGGGCTGCCGGTGGTGCTGCAGATCAGCCAGAACGCGGTGAAGTACCACGGCGCACTGGCGCCGATCGCCGCGGGCACGCTCGCGGCGGCCCGGGCGGCGCAGGTACCGGTCGTGGTGCACCTGGACCACGCCGACGACACCGACCTGGTGGCTGAGGCGCTCGAGACCGGCTTCACCTCGATCATGTACGACGGCTCCCGCCTGCCCGCCGAGGAGAACCTCGCCAGCACCGCCGCCGTGGTGCGCGAGGCCCATGCCCGCGGGGTGAGCGTGGAGGCCGAGCTCGGCGAGATCGGCGGGAAGAACGGGGTGCACGACCCGAGCGTGCGCACCGACCCGGAGGAGGCGGCCGAGTTCGTCGCGGCCACCGGGGTGGACCTGCTCGCGGTGGCCGTCGGCTCCTCGCACGCGATGACCACCCGCGGTGCCGTGCTCGACACCGACCTGATCGCCGCGATCGCCGCCGCCGTGGACACCCCCCTGGTGCTGCACGGGTCCTCCGGGGTGAGCGACGAGGGGATGCGCGCCGCGATCGCCGCCGGGATGACCAAGATCAACGTCTCCACCCACCTGAACAAGATCTTCACCCACGTGGTCCGGGCAGCCCTGGCCGATGATCCGGACCTGGTGGACACCCGCACGTGGTTCACCCCGGCGAGCGCTGCGGTGGGTGCTGAGGTGGAGCGGCTGCTGCGCTGGTACGCCGGCTGAGAAGGGCCCGCCCCCTGCCGCGCGCTCGCCGGTCGGATCAGCCGAAGGTGTGCTCCACGGCGGTCTCCGGGCGGACCCGGTCGGACTCGGCGATCCCACCGGCCATCGCCAACCACTGCGCGAACCGGTCTCCGCGCGCGACCAGCTCCCGGTAGAGCGCCAGGCGCAGCCTGTGCTCCTCGGCCGCGTAGCCGGGCACGTCGATCACGTTGTGCAGCTCGTGCGGGTCGGTGCAGGTGTCATACAGCTCGTCCAGCCCCTCCGGGTTGACCACCAGCTTGTACCGCCGGTCCCGGATCATCCGCTGGGCGTAGGCGAAGTGGTGCCCGTGGAACTCGGCGACCACGTGCTCCCGCCCACGCCACTGCTCACCGAGCAGGCTGCGACCACGGCTGTGCCCGGTGTCGAGCCCGGCGGCGTCGAGGATCGTGGCATGGAAGTCCAGCAGGGACACCAGCTCGTCGGTGCGTTCGCCCTGCTGCCCGGGTACGGCCAGCAGGGCCGGGATCCGGTAGATGTCCTCGTACATCGCCGGCCCCTTGTCGTTCAGCCGGTGCGCGCCGGTGAACTCGCCGTGGTCGGCGGTGAAGCACACCATGGTCGAGCCGGTCAGCCCGTGCTCCGCCAGCGCGTCGAGGATCCGGCCGATCTGGTGGTCGATCAGTGCCACGTACCCGCGGTAGACGGCATGCAGGCGCCGCCAGGTCTGCTCGTCGAAGGAGTCCGCACCCCAGTACGCGCTGTAGGTGCGCTGCACCAGCGGTTTGCCGGCGAAGGTCTCGGCCATCGACGCCGGCAGGGTGATCTCCGCCGGGTCGTTCAGGTCGAACCACTCGTCCGGCAGCAGGTACGGCAGGTGCGGGCCGAAGAAGTGGCAGGACAGGTGGAACGGTCGCGAACCGTCTCGCCCGCCCGCCGCGTAGGCGGCGATCTTCTCGATCGCCAGGTCGGCCAGGTAGGCCTCGAACGTGGCCTCGGTGGGCTGGTCCAGCCGACCGGCGACCAGGTGCCCCTGGCTGCCGTCCGGCAACCGGGTGTGGATCGCGTCCCGCAGCCTGGGCGCGCCGTGCCCGCGCTCAGCCAGCCAGCGCAGGTAGCCGGGGTAGGTGTAGTCGTTCAGTGCACCACGGATGTGCTCCCCGTCCAGGCCCAGCTCGGCCGGTCCGTTCTCCTTGCCCACGTGCCACTTGCCCACATGGCCGACGGCGTAGCCCGCCTGCCGTAGGTCGCTCGCGAAGGTGCGGGTGCCCGGGTCCAGGTCCTGTCGGGTCCCGCTGCTCCACTCGAAGTTGCCGACCATGCCGTGCTCGAACGGGTAGGCACCGGTGAGCAGGCTGGTGCGCGCCGGGGTGCAGATCGCGCTCGGGGTGTAGGCGGCCTCGAACACGGTGCCCCGGGCGGCGAGGCCATCCAGCACCGGGGTGCGCGCCGGGTGGCCGCCATAGCAGCCGAGCGTGTCCACCCGGTGCTGGTCGGTCATCAGGAACAGGATGTTCATCCGGTCAGTACGGGACGGCATTGATCTCCCTCCGCAGCTGCTCGCTGGTGCCCGCCGGGAGCACCAGTCGTTGCACCATCGTGGTGTCCTCGGTGTCCAGGCACCAGCGCAGCAGCAGCTCGCGATACTGCTCGAGCACCTCGGCGTAGCGGGCCTCCACGGCCAGGTTCACCTGCTCGCCCGGATCGGCGACCAGGTCGTACAGCTGCTCCCGGTGGGCGCCCCAGCTGTACAGCACGTACTTGTACCGGTGGCCGACCACCGCCCGGCCACGGGTGTGCGGTCTGGGTCCGTCCGCGAAGGTGGTCTCCACCACCACGTGCTCTGGCCTGCGGGCCTCGCCGAGCAGGGAACGCCCGGTCAGGTGGTCCGGCACCGGCACGCCGGCCACCCCGCACAGCGTGGGCAGCAGGTCCAGCCCGGTGCTCACCAGGCTGTGGTCCACCACCCCGGCCGGCACGTGGCCGGGCCGGTGCAGGATCAGTGGCACCCGGACGATCTCCTCGTACAGGGCGGTCTTCTGGTTCCAGGCGTGTGCGGCGTCGCCGTCGCCGTGGTCGCTGGTGAACACCACCAGGGTGTCCTCGGCGTGCCCCGCCCCCTCCAGCGCGGCGAGCAGCTCGCCGACCCGGGCGTCGACGCGCTCGACCAGGGCTGCGTAGGCCGCCCGGTAGTACCGCCAGTCCGCGGGTGTGTAGCCGGCGGTGCCGTACACCTTCTCGGCGGCACGTTGCTCGGCGCGGAGTGCTTCCGGCTCGAACGGCTGGTGCCCGAAGCTCGCCGGCAGGTTCGGTGCGGCTGCCGGGTCGAGCCCGGGCAGCTCGCCGTAGTAGGAGGGTTGCCGCCGCGCCACCTCGCAGATCGTGTGCGGGTCGTCGAAGGAGGCGACCATGAAGAACGGGTCGGTGCGCTCCCGGGCGGTGAGGAACTCGGCCACCGCACCCACCAGCTGCTCGTCACCGAACGGGGCGAGCACCTCGAAACCGTCGGCCTCGCTGACGCTGGGCGCCACGGCGTGCCACTTCCCGGCGTAGCCGCACTGGTATCCGGCACCGGCGAGCAACCGGGGCAGCGATCCGGGGCCGCGCACCTCGGCCGGGTCGGCGTCCACCCGGTTGGAGTGCACGCCGAGCTGGTGCGGGTACCGGCCGGTCATCATCGAGGTGCGGGAGGGGACGCACAGGGGGAACGTCACGTAGGCGCGGTCGAACCGGGTGCCGGCGGCGGCCAGTGCATCCAGGTGCGGGGTGCGCACGTGCGCGTTCCCAGCGGCACCGAGCAGGTGTGCCGAGTGCTGGTCGGTCATGATCAGCAGGATGTTCGGCCGGTCGGTCATGGTGTGCTCCTTCCCTCCGCGACGCCACCGGCCGGCAGCCCGTGGACCTCGGGATCGGAGGCGGAGCTGCAGCTGCTCTGCAGCAGGTTTGGTCCTGCCTTCACTTGCCCATACCGAGGGTCAGCCCTTCGGTCAGGCGCCTGCCCAGCCAGAGGAAGGTGATCACCATCGGCAGGATGACGATCGTCAGGCCCGCGAACATGCCGCCCCAGTCGGCACCGGAGTAGGTCTGCTGCTGCACGAACGAGATCAGCGCCACCGGGAGCGTGTAGTTGTCGGTCGTCTGCAGCAGCGTCAGCGCCAGCAGTGTCTCGTTCCAGTGCGAGATCACCTGCAGCACGAACGCGGTGAGCAGCCCGCCCTTGGCCAGCGGAAGCATGATCCGCCAGAACGTGCCGAAGGCGGTGCTGCCGTCCAGGGCTGCCGCTTCCTCGAGCTCGCTGGGCAGCGACCGGAAGAACGCGGTGAGCAGGTAGACCGTGAACGGCATCGAGATACCGACGTAGACCAAGTTCAGGCCGAGCAGCGAGTCGGTCAGGTACATCCGGGAGAGCATCACGAACAGCGGGATGAGGATCACCTGGACGGGCACGCCCAGACCGAGCACGAAGTACATCGTCAACGAGCTGGTCAGCCGGTTCTCCTGCCTGCTCAGGTAGTACGCGCACGGAGCCGCCACGGCGACCGCCAGCACCGACGAGATCGAGGTGACCGCCACGCTGTTCAGGGTGGCGATCCCGAAGTTGCTCGCGTTCCAGGCATTGACGAAGTTGTCCCAGGCCAGGCTGGTCGGCAGCCCCCAGGGGTTGTCGAAGATCGCGCGGGTGTCCCGGAAGGACTGCACCAGGATCCAGGCCAGCAGCAGGATGTTGAAGGCGACGAGGAGCCAGATCAGGCCGGAGCCCACGTACCGGAACGGACCGGTACCGGACAGCTGCGGGCCGCCGGTGCGGGTCCGTCGCCGCGTCGGGGTGGTGGTTGCCGTAGTCATGGTGTCTCCGTCCTCAGAACTCGACGGCCTCGCGCTTGGTGACCTTGCGGAGCAGGACCACCAGCACGGCGACGAGGAGCAGGGAAAGCATGGCCGAGGCGGTGGCCAGGCCGAAGGCAGGGATGGACTCGCCGGAGAAGGCGGTCACATAGGTGTACACCGCGGCGGTCCAGGTCTCGTGCGGAGGTGAACCGACCGTGGTGCCGCCGCCGAAGATCCACACGATCTCGAAGATCTTCACCGACGAGATGGTCCACAGCACAGCGCAGACGGCGAACACGTCCCAGGTCAGGGGTAGGATCACGTGCCGCAGCCGCTGCCAGGCGTTCGCCCCGGCCAGGGCGGCGTCCTCGAAGAAGTGCTTCGGGATCCGGTCCACCCCGGACATCAGGATGGTGGTGTAGTAGCCGGTGGTCATCCACACCATGGTGAGCATGATCAGCGGGAACAGGTTCTCCCGTGCCAGCCACTGTGGCGGGTCGCTCACCCCGACCGACCGCAGCAGCGTGTTCAGCAGCCCGTCCGGGTTGAAGATGAAGCCGGCGAGCACACCGAACACCAGGGCATTGATCAGGTGCGGGAAGAAGATCACCGACCGGGCGAACGTCCGCCCGCGCATGTCCCGCAGGAACAGGGTGGCGGCGAAAGCGAGCACGAAGATCGCCGCGCCCACCACGAACAGCAGCAGCAGCGTGTTCCAGAACGAGGTGAGGAATAGCTCGTTGGTCAGCAGGCGGCGGTAGTTCTCGACTCCCCGCCAGGCCATCGGGCCCGCTCCGGGCCACTCGTGCAGGCTGATCCACAGCGCCGCGACGATCGGGCCCACGAACAGCACCGTGTAGAACAGCAGCGCCGGGCCGACGAACGGCAGGAACAGCTTGCGCCGCTGGCGTTCCAACGCCGTCCCGCCGCGGCGGGAAGCACTCGTGCTCCCCGCCGCGGTCGCCGCTGGAGCGGCGTCGGTTCCGAGCAGAGCAGCCATCAGCCCTGGTTCTCCCAGTACTCGATGGTGCCGGCCTTGGCTGCGTCGATGAACTCCTGCGCGGTGCTGTTGCCGAGCACGAGGTCGTCGTCCAGGGTGAAGAACACCTGGTCGTTGTAGCCCGGGAACGCCACCCCGTCGTTCTGCTGGTGGTACGAGGCAGCGCTGGACAGGTGGTCGAACACGCTCTGCTGCTCGGCGGAGACCTCCACGTCCGCGCGGATCGGCAGCAGCTGCGCGTCCTGCGCCAGTGCCGTCTGGTACTCGCCGCGCAGGTAGAAGGCGGCGAACTGCTGAGCGGCGTCCGCGTGCTGGGCGTTCGCCGGCACGGCGAAGCCGTTGAAGTCGGCCCGGGCGCTGTCGTAGCCGCTGTCGCCGACGGTCGGGAACGGGAAGGACGCGTACTCGAACCCGTCCGCGGCGTACGGCGCGGTCTCCGTGGGCGCCCAGTTGCCCATGAACAGCAGCGCCGCCTGGTTGTCCGCCCACTTCTGCTGCTGGGTGGGGAACTTGCTGGCGCCGTAGCCGTCGATGAAGTAACCACCCTCGACCAGCTGCTGGGTCATCTCCGCCGCCTGCAGCACGGCGGGGTCGTCCCAGGCGGCACCGGTCTCGTCGGAGGCCAGGTTGTACAGGGAGTCCGGTCCGGCGAGTCGGAGCAGGATCGTGTAGAACCAGTAGACGTTGTACCCGGGGATGTCGCCGTCGAGCGCGATCGGGGTCTCGCCGCTGGCCTTGAGGTCATCGAGCAGGGCGATGAACTCCTCCCACGTGGCCGGCGGGTCCTCGGCGATCTCCGGGTGCTCGGCGGCGTTGAACCAGATCGCGTCCGAGGACACCATGTACGGAACCATCCAGGGCTCACCGTCCTCGCCGGTGATGTCGATCGAGTCGAGGTAGGCGGCCGGGACCAGGTCGGTGACGGTCTGCCCGTCGTCGACCTCGGTGTCCCAGGCATCGGCCAGGCCGTGTGCCTGCCCGGTCGCGACCAGGCTCGGGTAGAGCTTGAGGTAGGAGCTGTCCACCAGGTCCGGGACGGTCGGGGTGCTCAGCGTGGGTACGGTGCGCTGCACGTTGTCCCGCCCCTGCCACTGCACGTTCACGGTGATGCCGGTCTCGGCCTCGAAGTCCTCGATCGCCTGGGCCATCACCACCTGCTGGGACTCGCCTTCCTTCCACTGCGACCAGTAGGTGAACTCGGTGGACGGGCCGTCCTCGCCACCGCTGCTGCCGCCCGAGCAGGCCGTCAGGGCCAGCGCGAGGGCGGTACCACCGGCGAGAACCGCCGCGTGACTGCGGATCTGCATCGTTGCATCCTCCAGGATCGGGGTGCGGCCCGCTGGGCAGCGGACCAGGGTCAGGGCTTCACAGCATTAGCCATCATTGAGAGAGGAGTCAAGGAGTACTTCAGAATGATCTGAGAATGATTGATCCTGACTGATTCCGTGACATCGCCATATTCATGCTGTAATACTTCTCGTGAGCTCCGCCGACGATGGCGGAACCTGTGGAAGCGAGGCAACTTGACCGACACCAGCACCGAGCCGCTGGCCAGCGCCGCACCAGGTCTGAAGTTCCAGGTCCTGGCGGCGGACCTGCGCCGGCGGATCGCCGAGCGGGAGTGGCAGCCGGGGGCGAAGCTGCCCACGGAGAAGGAGCTGGCCGCGGCCAGCGGCCTGTCCTTGACCACGGTGCGCCGCGCCCTGGACGAGCTGGTGGACCAGGGCCTGGTACGCCGTCGGCAGGGGTCCGGGACGTTCGTGGCACCGCGGGCGGCCTCGTTGCAGCAGGACACGCTGACCATCGGCCTGCTGGTGCCCAGCACCACCCTCTACTACCCGAAGGTGATCGCCGGGGTGGAAGCCACACTGTCGGCGGGGTCCTCCCGGATGCTGCTGTCCTGCTACCACTACGAGCCGGCCGAGGAGGACAAGGACATCGACGCCCTCCTCGCCGCCGGGGTGGACGGACTCCTGCTCGTGCCCACCCTGGTCGGCATCGAGGATCCCGCCGGCCGCGCCGAGGAGCTGAGCACCCTCGGGGTGCCCACGGTGTTCATCGAACGCCGGGTGCTGGACTCCGGACCGCGGGACCGTACCGAGTACGTCCGCACCGACCACGCCGGCGGCGCGTTCGACGCGGTCGAGCACCTGGTCTCGCTCGGGCACACCGACATCGGCCTGGTCTGCCGGTACCCGAACCCCACCGGGGTGTGGGTGGTGCGCGGTTACCAGGACGCCGTGACCGAGCTCGGGCTCGGCGAGCACCCGATCTTCCGGGCGGAGACCGAGGACTGGTCGCCGGAGCGGGCCGACCATGCGCTCGCTCACCTGCTCGGCTGCGGGGTGAGCGCGGCTCTGGTGTTCGGGGACCGCGAGGCGGCCTGGCTGGAGGGCGCCGCTCGGCGGGCCAAGGTCCGCATACCCGAGGACCTCGCCCTGATCGCCTACGACGACGAGAGCGCCGACGTCGCCGAGATCCCGCTGACCGCCGTGTCTCCCCCCAAGTACGACCTCGGCCGGCTCGCCGCGGAGATCCTGCTGCGCCGGATCCGGGAGGGGGAGGACGTCCCGGTGCACCAGGTGAGCCTGCGCCCCCACCTCGTGCTGCGGTCCTCCTCCGGGCGGGCGCGGACCGGGAAGGCGCGCGGATGAGGCTCGGACTGATCGGTGCCGGCGCGGTCGCCGAGCTGCATGCGGACGCTGCCGCCGCGCTGCCCGGGGTGGAGGTTGCCGCGGTCTGCGACCTGGACGCCAACCTGGCGACCCGGGTGGCGGCACCCCACCGGGCGGCGGTCTTCACCGACTACCGGGACCTGCTCGAGCGCGGCACTGTGGACGCGGTGGTGATCAGTACGCCGCACGCCTTGCACACCGCGATGGTCACCGATGCCGCCCAGGCGGGAGCACACGTGCTGGTGGAGAAGCCGATGGCCACCACAGTGGCCGACTGCCTGGTGATGACCGAGGCGTGCCAGCAGGCCGGGGTGAGCCTCGCGGTAGGGCACATCCAGCACTTCCTGCCGGACAAGGTCGCTGCCCGGCGCGCCGTGCTCGACGGCCAGATCGGCGAGGTGCGGCTGGTGCACGACTACCGCAGCACCGACTACCGGCCCGGGACCCGGCCGGACTGGTTCTTCCGACCGGAGATCTCCGGTGGTGGGGCGCTGATGAACATCGGCGCGCACATGATCGACCGCAGCTCCTGGCTCGCCGGCACCCTGCCGGAGCGGGTGAGCGCGGTGCTGGCCCACCGGTTCGGCGTCGGGGTGGAGACCGACGGGGCCCTGCGGCTGACCATGTCCGACGGGCTGACCGCCTCGCTCACCCTCATGTCCGCCACTCCGCGCACGGTGGACGAGGTGCTGCTCGTGGGCACCCGGGGGACGGTGGTGGCCGACCCGCGCCGCGGCACCTACATGCGTACCGATGGAGCCTCGCGGACGCTCTACGAGGTGGTGCCCTCGGCGATCCCGGACGCGTTCACCGCCCAGCTGGCGGAGTTCGTGCGGCACGTCCGTGACGGTGCCGCGTTCAGCGTCAGCCTGGAGCTGAGCACCACCGTGATCGCCACCGTGATCGCCGCCTACCGCAGTGCCGAGAGCGGGGAGCCGGAAGTGGTCGAGCTCACGGCGCGGCTCTGATGGCCAGCCGCGACCCCGGGCGGCCGAACGTGCTGCTCGTGCTCAGTGACGACCAGGGGCCGTGGGCGATGGGCTGCGCCGGCAACGACGAGATCCGCACCCCGACCATGGACGCGGTGGCCGCCGCCGGTGCCCGGATGACCCAGTTCCACTGCGCCTCCCCGGTGTGCTCCCCAGCCCGGGCCTCGCTGCTCACCGGGCGAATGCCCTCGGCGCACGGCGTGCACGACTACCTGGACGCCCCCGGCGTGGGCCCCGGAGCGGTGGACTTCCTCGCCGGCCAGCGCACCTACCTCGACGACCTGGGCGAGGCGGGCTACCGGCTCGGCCTGGTGGGCAAGTGGCACCTCGGCGCCAACGACGTGCCCCGACCGCACTTCGTGCGCTGGCTCGCCCACGACGCCGGAGGTGGTCCCTACTACGGCGCCCCGCTGCACGACGAGCACGGTCCGGTCCCAGCACCCGGGTACGTCACCGACGTGTTCACCGAGGCCGCGCAACGGTTCATCGTCGATGAGGCCGACCGGGACGAACCGTTCCACCTGTCCGTGCACTACACCGCCCCGCACAGCCCGTGGGCGGGTGCTCATCCGTCGGCCTGGACCGACCTCTACTCCGACTGCGCCTTCGACTCGGTGCCGCAGGAGCCGCTGCACCCGTGGGTGCCGCTGGTCGACGGGCACCCGATCGGGGGAGAGGCGGACACGCGGGCCGCGCTGGTGGGTTATTTCGCGGCGGTCACGGCGATGGACGCCGGTATCGGCCGGATCCTGACCACGCTCGAGGAGCAGGGTCTGGCGGAGAGCACGATCGTGGTCATCACCAGCGACAACGGGTTCGCCTGCGGCCAGCACGGAATCTGGGGCAAGGGCAACGGCACCTTCCCCCAGAACATGTACCAGGAGTCGGTCACCGTGCCGTTCCTGGTCCGCTTCCCCGGCCAGGTCGCACCCGGGCAGGTCCGGGACGAGCTGCTCTCCGGCTACGACCTCGCGCCCACGCTCCGCGAGGCCTGCGGGGTCGCCGAGCCGGAGGATCCGCTCGCCCCAGGACGCTCCTTCTGGCCGTTGCTGCGCGGTCAGGGCAGCGGTGGGCACGAGCGGGTGGTGGTGCACGACGAGTACGGCCCGGTGCGGATGATCCGCACCCGGGAGTGGAAGTACGTGCACCGCCACCCGCACGGCCCGCACGAGCTCTACCACCTGGGCAGCGACCCGGGAGAGCGGTGCAACCTGGCCGACGACCTCGCGCACGCCGCAGTGCGTGGCGACCTCGCCGGCCGGCTCGCCACCTGGTTCGCCGAGCACAGCGTGCCCGAACGCGACGGTGCTGCGCTACCGGTGACCGGCGCCGGTCAGCACCGGCCGGTCCGCGCGGACTCCGGCCTGACCGCGTTCGCCGATCTCCACGGCAGTGCCGTCAGCTCCATGGGAAGGCGAGGGCCCGACGGACCTGCACGCCGCTGATCGGCCCGGCACCTGCCCTCACCCCAGTGCACCATAGTTCGCCCGGAACACACCGTTCGGATCGCGCTCGCGCTTGATCTGACGCAGGCGTTCGAGCGAGGCCGCCGGCAACGCGTCGGCGAGGCTCTCCTCCGGCCGGAGGAACGTCACCGGCTTTCGGCCACTGATGGGCAGGGCGTCGGCGAGACGCTGCTGTCGGTCCGCGATCGCGTCCACCGTCGCACCGGCCAGCCCCGGTGAACCGAACAGGTACACCGCGTAAGGCTCCCGCAGCGGGCCGTGCGGAGTCGGGCTCTCCCGCAGCAGCGCGCCACCGAGGTGACGGACCTGCACGGCCAGCAGCGGTGCGATCGGTTCGGCGAGCAGGGCTGCGACCGTGTCCTCGTCGAACCGGGTGAGCAGCTCGGCACGGGACACCCCGGCGCTCGGCTCCGTCGGATCCGCGGTGATGCTGCCCAGCTCGGCGACCGAGAGCATCCCACGGGAGTCGCTGAGCGGTTCGGGGAGCTCGTCGAAGGCGCTGAGCAGCTCGCGCCCGGTCGCCTCGGTACCGAGATAGGTGACGTCGAGCGCCACCAGCGGGTCGGCGCCGGGGAAGCTCAGCAGCTCGAACCACAGGGTGAGCGCGTCCGGCGCCGAGCGTGTCACCTCCGCGAACGCCCGGGCGACGGCCGACGCATGCGTGCCCGCCCAGAGCATCCGGCCGCCGAAGACGACCGGCGCCTCCTGCAGGGCGAGATCGAGACCGGTGACGATGGCGTAGTCCCCACCGCCGCCGCGCAGCGCCCAGAACAGGCCGGCGTCGACTTCGGCGTCCACGCGGCGTGGCTGCCCTTCGGCGTCCACGACGTCGACGGCGATGATGCTGTCCGCGACCCAGCCGAAGGCGCGGCCGAACCAGCTCAGTCCACCGCCGAGGGCCACACCCGTGACACTGACGATCGGGGAGCTGCCCGGCAGGGCGGTCAGTCCGTGCGCAACGGTGGCCTGCTGCAGTGCTCCGGAGGAGACCCCCGCACCGATGTGTGCCCTGCGGCTCTCCGCATCGATCTTGATGCCGTCGAGCCGGCCCGTGCGCAGCAGGATGCTGCCGGTCGTCCGCCCGCTGGCACCATGACCGTTCGGCTGGGTCGCGATCGATACCCCGGCCGACGCGGCGAGCTGGACGAGCGCGCTCACGTCCGCGACATCGCGTGCCTCGACCACGGCGGCGACCTGCTGGTCGATCGCCAGGTTCCAGCTCTGGCGAGCATCGTCGAAGCCCTCATCACCAGGGAGCCAGACCGACCCGCGGATCGCGGTCCGCAGTCCGGTGGCCAGCTCAGGGGGAAGAGGGGAAGGTCGGTCGGTCATGAGAGAGTTCCTCTGCTGTCGGTCGTGTGATGGCGCCGCGGCGCTACTGGGTGTCACATGGTCCGACGAGCCGGCCGGCGCAGATGTGACGGGCCATCGAGACGGGAGCCTGAATGACCGAACCAGCCCAGACGGTCGCCGGTGCGCAGCCGACCGTCCCTGATGGTGTTGCCGAGGAGTTCGACGTCCAGCGTCCGCGGCTGCACGCACTCGCCTACCGCATGCTGGGCTCGCACTGGGACGCCGACGATGCCGTGCAGGAGACCTGGATCCGGCTGCAGAGCACGGACGTGCGTGCCATCGACAACCTTGCGGCCTGGCTGACCCGGGTCACGTCGAGGATCTGCATCGATCAGCTCCGACGAGCCTCCACCCGGCATGAGGACCTGGACGCCGACCTCCCCGAGCCGGAGCAGGCCAGCCCGGCTGAGGCTCCTGAGTCCGCAGCCCTGACCAGCGATTCCCTCGGTGCGGCCCTGCTCGTGCTCGAGGAGCTGCCACCGCTGGAACGCCTGGCCCTGGTGCTGCACGACGTGTTCGGTGTGCCGTTCGACGAGATCGCCCCGATCGTGCACCGATCCTCGCCGGCCGCACGGCAGCTGGCCTCCCGGGCACGCCGACGGGTGGCGAGCATCGACGTGCCGAGCACGCGCCACCGCCGCAGTGACGCCGTCGACGCCTTCCTCAAAGCGTCCCGAGAGGGTGACTTCGGCAGCCTGCTGCAGCTTCTCGACCCGGAGATCCGGCTGCGGGCCGACTCGGACGTGCTCACCAGCTCGGCACCGTTCGTCAACGCCGGCGCACCGCAGCTCGCCTCGTCGCTGCGCGGAGCCGATGCGGTCGCGCGAGCCTTCGCCGGGCGTATGACGCTGGCTCGCCCGGCGCTGATCGACGGGCTGCCCGGTGCTGTCTACGGCAGCGCGGACGCGGTCACGGCGGTCTACGCCTTCCGCCTGCACCAGG
>CAZMDO010000026.1:0-9994 GCA_964564445.1 uncultured Ruaniaceae bacterium
CGGGTGAGCCTCCCGCCGCGCGCGGGTGAGCCTCCCGCTACGCGCGGGTGAGCCTGCCTCCGCAGGCGGGTGAGGCTCCCGCTCCTATACTGCGTGGTGCGATGGATCAACGGATCCGCTTCTGTGCGGCGCCCGATGGCGTGCGGGTCGCCTACGCCATCGACGGCGACGGGCCCGGGCGGCCGTTGGTGCGCACCGCGACCTGGCTCACCCACCTGGAGCGGGATGCCGCCAGCTACCGGCACTGGCACCGCGACCTGGGCGCCGACCGGCCCCTGGTGCGTTACGACCTGCGCGGTTCCGGGCTCTCCGACCGGGATGTCACCGACCTCTCCATCGCTGCGCAGGTCGCCGACCTGGAGGCGGTCGTCGATGCCGCCGGCCTGTCCCGGTTCGACCTGCTCGGCCTCTCCGGCGGCGGCCCGGTGGCGCTCACCTATGCGGTGCGGCACCCGGAACGGGTGGCGCACCTGCTGCTGTACGGGACCTACGCCCGCGGCCGACGTGTCGGGCGCAGCCCCGACGCGGAGCAGGAGGCGGACGTGCTCACCACCCTCACCCTGGTCGGCTGGGGCAAGTCCAGCCCCGCGTACCGGCGGGTGTTCACCACGCTGTTGATGCCGGACGCCACGCCGGAGCAGGTGAACGTCTACGACGAGCTGCAGCGGGTCTCCGCCTCGGCCCGCACCGCCGCACGGATCCGGGAGGCCGGCTACCAGGTGGACGTCTCGGAGCTGGCCACCGAGGTGCGGGTGCCGACCCTGGTGCTGCACGTGCGCCAGGACGCCGCGACCCCGTTCGCCGAGGGTCGCCGGCTGGCCACGCTCATCCCCGGGGCCGAGCTGGTCGCGCTGCCCGGTCGCAACCACATCCTCGGTGCCGGCGACCCGGCCTGGGCCGAGTTCGTGCGGCACGTGCGCCAGTTCGTGGACTCCGAGCCGGCCGGGCCGGGTCTGGACGTGCTCACCGGGCGGGAGCGGGCGGTGCTCGCCCTGGTCGCCGAGGGGCTGGAGAACGACGCCGTGGCCCGGCGGATGTCGCTGAGCGTGCGCACCGTGGAGCACCACCTGTCCAGCATCTACACCAAGCTCGGTCTGAGCGGGCGGTCGGCGCGAGCGGCGGCCACCGCCCGGTTCGTGCGCGGTCGGTGACGCGGCCTGGGTGCTGGCCGCAGCTCTCCAGCGCCCGGCGGGTGCCGGCATAGGGGCTGGCCCCGATGTTCTCCCGCCCGCCGCGGCCTAGCGTTCTTCGCCATCAGAGCTCAGCGGAGCACACACAGAAGGGCCCGACCATGTCCACCGACACCAGTACGACCACAGACCCGAGTGCGGGCGCCAGCCCGGCCACGGCCGGGGCCACCGCGCCGGACCCGGAGCTGATCGAGGCCTTCCTCGGGCAGGTGCTCCAGGACGCTGCCAGCGCAGTCAGCGTGCTGCTGACGCACCTGGGTGACCGGCTCGGCCTGTACCGGGCGATGGCCGACGGCCGGCCGGTCACCGCCGAACACCTGGCCGCTGCGACCGGCACGGACGAGCGCCTCGTGCGGGAGTGGCTGAACAACCAGGCCGCCGGTGGTTACGTGCGCCACGACCCGGCGCGCGAGACGTTCACCCTCCCGGCCGAGCACGCGATCGTGCTCGCTGCCGAGGACAGCCCGGTGTTCATCCAGGGACTGCTGGACATGGTGCCCGCGATGTCCCGGGCCACCGACGCTCAGCTGACCGCGTTCCGCACCGGTTCCGGGCTGGGCTGGGACAGCCAGCACCCCAGCCTGTACCCCGCGGTGGCGCGGTGCTTCGAGCCCGGCTACCGGGCGAACCTGGTCTCGCAGTGGCTGGCTGCCGTCCCCGGCCTGACCGAGCGGCTGCAGCGCGGCGCCCGGGTGGCGGATGTGGGCTGCGGCCACGGGGTGACCACCAGGATCCTGGCCACCGCCTTCCCCGCCTCGAGGGTCACCGGTGTGGACTTCCATGCCCCCTCG
Organism: uncultured Ruaniaceae bacterium; assembly: GCA_964564445.1. Taxonomy (GTDB): domain Bacteria; phylum Actinomycetota; class Actinomycetes; order Actinomycetales; family Beutenbergiaceae; genus Ruania. The sequence goes on from CAZMDO010000026.1 coordinate 1,982, forward strand.
ATCGAGGTGGCGCGGGCGGCGGCGCGGGAGCAGGGCCTGGAGGGTCGGGTCTCCTTCGAGGTGGCCGAGGCCACCGCCCTGCGCGGCCCCTACGACCTGGTGCTGATGTGCGACTGCTGGCACGACACCGCCGACCCGCTCGGCGTGGCCCGAGCGGTCCGGGAGGCGCTCACCGTGGACGGTGTGGTGGTCCTGGTAGAACCGTTCGCCCACGACCATCTGGTCGACAACCTCAACCCGCTGGGCAGGCTCAGCTACGGCATCTCCACCCTGGTGTGCACTCCGTGCTCTCTCGACGACGGCGGCCCCGGGCTCGGGGCGCAGGCGGGCGAGGCGCGCACGCGCGAGCTGTTCACCGCCGCCGGGTACAGCCGGTTCGAGCGGGTAGCCGAGACGCCGTTGAACATCGTCTACGGCGCCTGGCGCTGACCGCCGGCGGGGTCCGTGACCGCCTCGGGGTCGGTGAACGCGACCGGCTTGCCCGCGGCCCGGGCGTAGGCGATCTCCCTGCTCGTGGACTCGCCGATGTAGCCGCCGGGGTTGACCACCAGCACCCGGTCGGCAAGGTCGATCTTGCGCAGGTGGAGCAGGTCCAGCGCGGGCTTCTGCTCCGCGGTGACCGCCTCCTCGGCACCGCCCGGGGCGAGCACGATGGCACCGGCCACGGTCAGGTCGCCCTCCGCCGCGCGCAGCTCGTCCAGGAACCGGCTCGAGCCGCAGATGCAGACGATCTCGGGCCGGTCCGGTGCGCTCGGCTCCCCGGCTGCGCGGCCGGGCATCGCCCGCTCGAAGAGCTCGAACAGCTGGGTGAGCGTGCCGGCCATGTCCACTTCCGGGTCACGGAGCCAGCGCAGCTGCAGCCCGTCGGTCACGGCGAGCAGGATGAGTGCCATCGCCTCCGCGGAGGCGGGCAGCTCGGCCGAGCCGTCGACGGCGCGTTCGATGCTGCGTGCCATCCGCTCCCCGAGGTCGCGGTCGCGGCGTGAGAAGAACGGGTGCGCGGGATGCGCGGGATCAGCCGCCTCGATGGCCAGCCGCGTGAACAGCTCCACCAGCCCCGGGATCCCGGCGTTGCGCTGCACGATGCGCACGTAGGCGGCCTCCAGGTCGGCCAGGTCGGTGCTCGCCTGGTCCAGGCCGGGGTCGTCCACCTCGTCGCGCTTGCGCAGGATCTCGGTGAGGAGCTGCTCCTTGGAGTCGAAGTGGTGCAGCAGCCCGGTCTTGCTCAGCCCGGCCGCTGCGGCGATCCGGTGCACCGAGGCGCCGGCATATCCTTCGTCGGCGATCACGTCCAGGCCACGGGCCAGGATCTCCTCACGCCGGGCGACTCCCTTCGCGTACGGCCCACGCTTGCCCATGCCGTCCAGTTAACCCGACTCTTGGCAGATTGAAAACAGACTGGCAGACTGTTTTCACTCGCGGGGTGTGGTGCACCTGCGGGCGTGGCGCAGAGAGGACCGGCATGGCGACGACGAGGACGAGCGCCGACGAGGAGCACCTGCTCGACGGCTCCTACGACGGCCCGGTCACCGTGCGCGGGCCGCTGCGCCGGCTGCTGCTCTGGCTCGGGGCCACCTACCTGGTGCTGTTCGCCCTCTGGGGCGCGGTGCCTGGCATCCTGCTCGCCCTGCAGGTGGAGCGCCTGGACCCGGCCGAGAAGGTCGCCAACCTGGCCCTGGTGACCACCGCCGGGGCGCTGGTCTCGATGCTCACCCAGCCGGTGGCCGGACTGCTCTCCGACCGGACCCGGTCCCGGCACGGTCGCCGCGGCCCGTGGCTGGTGGCCGGTACCGCCGCGGGCGCGGTGCTGATGGTGCTGCTCGGGGTGCAGCACACCCTGCTCGGGCTGCTGCTCGGCTGGGTGGGTGTGTCCATCGCCTACAACCTCGCCCAGGCACCGCTGACCGCGATCCTTCCGGACCGGATCCCCCGGCTGGCCCGGGGCAGCTTCTCCGCGATCACCGGGATGGGCACGCTGGTGGGGCTGCTCGCCGGCCAGTTCCTCGCCGCCAGCCTGTCCGATGCGGTGCTGCTCGCCTACCTGGTGCTGGCGTCCGCCTGCCTGGTGGTGTTCACCCTGTTCACCTGGCGCAACCCGGACCGGCCCAACACCGAGGAGCCGCGCGAACCGTTCTCCCTGGGCACGTTCCTGCGCACCTACTGGGTGGACCCTCGCCGGCACCCGGACTTCGCCTGGGGGTTCGCCGGCCGGATGCTGCTGAACCTGGCCTACTACGTGGTGGCCGGCGGCTACCTGCTCTACGTGCTCGCCGACTACATCGAGCTGGGCAGCGACCGCGCCGCGGCCACGATCCCGCTGCTCACCCTGGCCGGCGCACCCGGTGCGGTGCTGGCCACCGTGCTGGCCGGGCCGCTCTCGGACCGGCTGGACCGGCGGAAGATCTTCGTCGGCATCGCAGCGGTGCTGTTCGCCGGGGCGATGGTCGCGCCGATCGTCAGCCCCACGATCACCGGGATGGTGGTGGCGTACGCGTTCGGTGCGTTCGGCTACGGGGTGTTCCAGTCCGTGGACTCGGTGCTGATGTCGGAGGTGCTGCCGAGCAAGGAGACCTTCGGCAAGGACCTGGGCATCGTGAACATGGCGATCACCCTCCCGCAGACCCTGGCGCCCGCGCTGGCCGGGGCGATCGTGCTGGTCGCCGGGTATGCCTGGTTGTTCCCGACCGCCATCGTGCTCGCCCTGCTCGGTGCGGCCGCCGTGATCCCGATCAAGTCCGTGCGTTGACCCCAAGGAGTGCTGCATGTCCGAACCCGTCCCGAACCGCCCCCTGCCCACCGGTGGCGCGAGCGCTGTCGCGGTCAGTGCCGCAGACCTCACCCTGGCGGAGAAGGCCGACCTGACCAGTGGCGCCGACGCCTGGCGCACCGCTGCGGTGCCCCGCCTCGGCGTGCCGGCGATCATGGTCACCGACGGCCCGCACGGGCTGCGCAAGGAGACCGGTTCCGGTCCGGGGCTCGGCGAGAGCGTGCCGGCCACCTGCTTCCCGCCGGCGGTGGCCCTCGGTGCCAGCTTCGACCCGGCCCTGGCCGAACGGGTCGGGGCAGCGATCGGCACCGAGGCCGCCATCGAGGACGTCGCGGTGGTGCTCGGCCCGGGGATCAACATCAAGCGCTCCCCGCTGTGCGGGCGCAACTTCGAGTACTTCTCCGAGGACCCGCTGGTCTCCGGGCTGATGGGCGCCGGGTTGGTGCGCGGCATCCAGTCGGTCGGGGTGGGCGCGTGCGTGAAGCACTTCGCGGCGAACAACCAGGAGACCGACCGGATGCGTGTCTCGGTGGAGGTGGACGCGCGCACGCTGCGGGAGATCTACCTGCGCGGGTTCGAGATCGCGGTGCGCCAGGGCCGTCCGTGGACCATCATGTGCTCCTACAACCGGATCGGCGGGGTGTACTCGGCGCAGAACCGGTGGCTGCTCACCGAGGTGCTGCGCCAGGAGTGGGGGTTCGACGGGCTGGTGGTCTCCGACTGGGGTGCGGTCGCCGACCGGGTGGCTTCGGTGGCTGCGGGCCTGGACCTGGAGATGCCCGCCACCGGCGGCCTCACCGACGCCCAGGTGGTGCGCGCCGTGCAGGCCGGTGACCTCGCCGAGGCGGACCTGGATGTGGCGGCCGACCGCGTGCTCGAGCTGGTCCGCCGGGCCGGTGAGCGCCCGCCGGCCCCGGTAGCGCTGGACGCCGATGCCCACCACGCCCTGGCCCGGGAGGTGGCCGCCCGGTGCGTGGTGCTGCTGCAGAACACCGGCGACCTGCTGCCGCTGGCGCAGGAGGCGAGCCTGGCGGTCATCGGCGCGTTCGCCGAGCAGCCGCGCTACCAGGGGGCGGGCTCCTCGCGGATCCACCCCACCCGGCTGGAGACCGCGCTGGCGGAGATCCGGGCGCTGAGCACCGGAGACGTCCGCTACGCGCCCGGGTTCACCCTGGACGGCAGCGGTGACGTGACGGCGCTGCGTGCGGAGGCGGTGCGCACGGCGGCCGAGGCGGAGGTCGCGGTGGTCTTCCTCGGGCTGCCGCCGGCGGCGGAGTCGGAGGGCTTCGACCGGGAGCACCTGGACCTGCCGGCCGAGCAGGTGGCCGTGCTGGCCGAGGTGCTGGCGGCCAACGAGAACGTGGTGCTGGTGCTCTCCCACGGCGGCGTGGTGCACATCCCGCAGCAGGAGGACGTGCCGGCGATCGTGGCTGCCTCGCTGCTCGGGCAGGCCGGCGGCGGGGCCACCGCGGACGTGCTGTTCGGGCGGGTCAACCCCTCGGCGCGGTTGACCGAGACGGTGCCGCAGCGGCTGGAGCACACCCCGGCGTTCGGCCGCTTCCCGGGCGAGAACGGTCAGGTGCACTACGGCGAGGGGCTGCTGGTCGGGTACCGCTGGTACGACGCACGCGCGTTGCCGGTGGCGTTTCCGTTCGGCCACGGTCTGTCCTACACCACGTTCTCCTACGGGCAGGCCAGCGTGGTCACGGCCGACGACGGCGGCTGGCTGGTCCGTGTGCCCGTCACCAACACCGGGGGTCGTCTGGGGCGGGAGGTGGTGCAGGTGTACGTGTCGTTGCCGGGTTCGGCCGTCTCCCGGCCGCCCCGGGAGCTGAAGGGCTTCGCCTCGGTGGAGATCCCGGCCGGGCAGACCGCTCAGGTGGAGGTGCACGTGCCCCGCGCGGCGCTGGCGGTCTGGGACCTGCGCACCGACTCGTGGTGGGTGGAGGGCGGGCAGTACCTGGTGCAGGTGGGCGCCTCCAGCCGGGACCTGCGCACGTCGAGGACCGTACCGGTGGCCGGGGATCCGGTGCCGGCTCCGCTGACCCGGGAGTCCTCGCTGGCCGAGGTGCTCGCCGACCGGCATGCAGCCCCGCTAGTGGCCCAGGCGGTGGCGCAGCTCGCCGCGACAGTTCCGGAGGCCGGTGGTCTGCTGCAGGATGAGGAGATGATGACGCTGATGTCCTCCTTCCCGGTCGGGCGGCTGCCCGGGTTCGGCGGGCTGCCGATCACCGGCGAGCTGGTGGACGAGCTGCTGGCCGCGGCGAACGCTGCCCGCGGCACCCCGGAGGTACCCTGATGCGCCGGCGGCGGCTGCCGCTGGCCGGCAGGCACGTGCTGATCACCGGCGGCGGTCGTGGGCTGGGCCGGCGGATGGCGCTGCTCGCCGCGGCGCGCGGTGCCAGGGTGACGGTCTGGGACCTGGACGCTGCCGCGGCCGAGGCGACCTGCGCGCAGATCACCGCCAGCGGTGGCCGGGCCACGGCGGCGGAGGTGGACGTCTCCGACGAGGACGCCGTGCACCGCGCCGCCGAGCGTGCCGGCGCGGTGGACGTGCTGGTGAACAACGCCGGCATCGTCAGCGGCGGAGCGTTCCTGGAGAACTCCAGCGCCCAGGTCCGGCGGACGTTCGAGGTGAACGTGCTCGCCCTGTACTGGACCACGCGGGCGCTGCTGCCGGGGATGCTGGCGAGGAACAGCGGCACCGTGGTGAACCTGGCCAGCGCGGCCGGGCTGGCCGGGGTGGCGCGGCAGACGGACTACTCGGCGAGCAAGCACGCCGTGGTCGGGTTCACCGAGTCGCTGCGCGCGGAGCTGCGCACCGCGGGGGTCACCGGCGTGCGCACCCTGCTGGTCTGCCCGTACTACGTCGACACCGGCATGTTCACCGGGGTGCGCACCAGGTTCCCGCACCTGCTGCCGATCCTCAGCGAGGAGAAGGTGGCCAAGGCGGTGCTGGACGCGGTGGAGTCCGGACGCGAGCTCTACATCACCCCGCTGCTGGCGCGGCTGGTGCCGCTCGGGCGGGTGCTGCCGGTGCGGGCGTTCGATGCGGTGATGGACGGCTTCGGCATCAACCAGACGATGGCGCACTTCGTCGGCCGCGGCGGGCCGCGCTGATGGACGCCGAGCGGGTCGACCCGCAGGTGCGCGCCGCCCGGCGGATACCGGACGTCCCGGTGCACCGGTGGTGGGGCCGGTGGCTGGTGCGGGCCGGGGTGCACCTGCTCCCCCGCGACCGCCGCCCCGGGGTGCACGTGCACCGGGTGCACCGCCCGCGGCTGCGCGTCTACCGTCCCACCGACCGTGGGCCGGAGCCGAGCGCGGCGCTGCTGTGGATCCACGGTGGCGGGTTGGTGATCGGCGCGGCGGTGATGGACGACCGGTTGTGCGCCACAGTCGCCGAGAGGCTGGGCATCGTCGTGGTCTCGGCGGACTACCGGCTCGCCCCGCGGCACCCGTTCCCGGCGGCGCACCAGGACGTGCTCCTCGCCTGGCAGTGGTTGCAGGACCAGGCTGGCGCCCTCGGGGTGGACCCGGCCCGGGTGGCCATCGGTGGCGGCAGCGCTGGTGGGAACCTGGCAGCCGGGCTGGGGCTGCACCTGGTGGACACCGGCGGGGTGCAGCCGCTGGCGCAGTGGTTGTTCGCCCCGATGCTGGACGACCGCACCGCCGCCCGTCGGGAGCTGGACGCCGCCGGGCACTGGGTCTGGGACAACCGGTCCAACCACTTCGGCTGGTCCGCCTACCTGGCCAGCGAGCCGGGCCGGCCGGGGGTGAGCGACCATGCCGCTCCAGCCCGGCGGGAGGACCTGACCGGGCTGCCGCCGACCTGGCTGAGCGTGGGTGACCTGGACCTGTTCCTGGCCGAGAACGTGGCCTATGCCGACCGGCTGGCCGCCGCCGGGGTGCCGGTCACCCTCGAGGTGGTGCCGGACGTACCGCACGGGTTCGAGGGCTGGGCGCCGGAGGCGGAGGTGTCCAGGGCGGTGGAGCAGCGTGCCCGGGACTGGCTCGCCGCTGCGCTGGGCGGGCTATGACCCACCGCGTTCGATGCCCAGCGTGGCGATGAGGTCCTCGTGCAGCTCGAACCAGACCCGGTGGCAGGAGTCGACGTCGGACCCCTCCACCCAGTCACGCTCACCCGCTCGGGCCCGCTGCACCGCCCGCTCGAAGCGCAGGTCGTAGCCGCCGAACCGCGGCAGCACCGCGGCGAGCCGCTCCACCAGCGGCACCAGCCCGCGGCTCAGTGCCGCCAGCTCGTCGAGCACCTGGCCGTCCCACCTCAGGTCACTGTGATCGTTGACCGCGAGATCCCCACCGGCCCCGGGCCGGACCTGCCAGTCGGTGCAGGCACGCAGCAGCCGGGCGTTCAGCGGGAGGAAGTCGGTGTGCACCGCGTGCAGCTCGTCCTCGCACCCGGCCTGCTGCCGTTCGGCGGCGAGCAGTCGTTCCCCTTCGGCACGGCCCGCCACGGTCAGGGACCAGCCGCCCAGGTCGGCGAACTCGGTCCACTCCACCCAGCCGTGCGCCTGCGCCTCGGTGAGCGCGGCGGTCGCCGCGGCCATCGGCAGCCGCGCCCGGATCGCCACCGCGGCGGTGTCGGCGAAGCCGAGCAGACGCACCGCGTGCAGCACCGGCACGCTCGCCGCCGCGGTCACGAGGGCTCCGAGGTGCGTGCGGCCAGCCGGGTGACGTGCTGCTGGCAGGCCTGCGGGGAGCGGAACCCCATCGCGTCAGCGATCTGCGCCCAGGTGAGCCCTGCGCTCCGCGCGAGGAACAGCAGACCCGAGGCCACGCCGTCGACCTCTGCCCTGGCCGCCGGGAGCAGGGTGAGTGCCGCGAGCAGGTCCTCCTCGCCGAGCTCACCGGCGCGGGAGAGTGCGTACTGGGTGAGGTCCACGGCGGTCGGCGGCATCGGCGGCGGTCGCCACGGGCGCGGCGGCAGCTGGTCGGCGCCGAGATCGAGGAGCCGCTGCGCCGCGGACCGCTCCTGGTCGGCACGGGCCTGGTCCGCGCCTGCCGCGTGCACCGAGGACGCGCTGCCGGCCTCCTCCGGGCCAGAACCTGCCTCCCCCGTTGCACCAGGGCGCGCGGCCCTCACTGCGCCAGAACCCGCCTCCCCCGCCGCACCAGGGCGCGGAGCCCCCAGCGTGCCCGGGCCCGCGGCCCCCACCGAACCAGGGCCCGGGGCCGATGTCGGGGTCTGCTTGCGTTCCATGCCGCCACCCTGCAGAATCAACGAA
>CAZMDO010000026.1:10094-18557 GCA_964564445.1 uncultured Ruaniaceae bacterium
GGCCGATGTCGGGGTCTGCTTGCGTTCCATGCCGCCACCCTGCAGAATCAACGAACTGTTGTCAACCTTTCGTTGAAGGGCGCCCATGCTCCGTCCACTGAGGACAGCCGACGCCGCCAGCTGTGGGGGCAAGGCCGCCGCGCTGGGGACCCTGCTCCGCGCGGGTCTGCCGGTCCCGGACGGTCTGGTCCTGCCCTTCGGGGCGCGGCCGGAGACCTGCGGCGCGCTCGACGCCGCGCCCGCCGAGCAGGCCGAGCCGTGGCAGGAGGAGCTGGCCACAGCACTGGCCGCCTGCGGGGATCCGCCGGTCGCCATCCGGTCTTCGGCGGCGGACGAGGACACCCACCTGGCGTCGGCGGCCGGCCAGTACGAGAGCGTCCTAGGGGTCCGTGGCGCAGCCGCGGTCGGGGGTGCCGTCCGGCGCTGCTGGGACTCGGCGCGCACGGCCAGGGTCACCGCGTACCGGAGCCGGCTCACCGGCGTCCCGGCCACCGAGCATGCGGCGGTCGCCGTCATCGTGCAGCGGCTGGTCGATGCCGAGGCCTCCGGGGTGATGTTCACCGCCACAGAGCGCGGGGGTCCGACCCGGATCGAGGCCTCCTGGGGGCTGGGACCCGCGGTCGTCGGCGGCAGGGTGAGTCCGGACAGCTGGCAGGTGTGGCGCGACCGCCCGCCGCAGGTGCAGCTGGGGCACAAGGCCACCCGCGTCGATCGGCGAGCCGGCAGCGAGGGCCTGGTCACCACCCCCGTGCCGCCGCACCTTCGCGACCTGCCCGCCATCGACGAGAGCACCGCCCGCAGCCTGGCCCACCTGGGGGAACAGGCGGTGTCGATCCTCGGCGGCCCGCAGGACATCGAGTGGGCCGTGGCCGGTGGGACGGTCTGGCTGCTCCAGTCCCGCCTGATCACTGCCACCGCTCCCCCGCCATCGCAGCACCAGGCCGGTCAGCACGGCCGGACCCTGACCGGCAGCCCGGGCGCCCACGGCAGCGCACGCGGCCGCGCCCGGGTGCTGCACACCATCACCGAGGCGGGCCGCGTGGGCCGTGGGGACATCGTGGTCTGCCGGTACACCGACCCGGCCTGGACGCCGCTGTTCCGCATCGCCGGCGGCATCGTCACCGAGACCGGCGGGGTGCTCTCGCACGCGGCGATCGTCGCCCGGGAGCACGGCATCCCGGCCGTGCTCGGCGTGCCGGACGCCACCGCCAGCATCCCGGACGGCAGCGTGATCACCATCGACGGCACCGCCGGGTCCATCACGCTCGCCACCCGCTGACCAGGAAGGACGCGCGAGCTTCCGGCGGTGGCCGTGAGCCCTGCTCGGCGCCGGGCCGAGCAACACACTGGCCGGGTGGGGTTCGACGCGTACGCTCGTGCCATGGCCGACTCGGTGCGCGTGGACTCCTGGCTCTGGGCCGTGCGGGTGTTCAAGACCCGCACCCAGGCCCAGGCGGCGTGCCGTGGCGGGCACGTGAAGATCGACGGGGAGAGCGTCAAGCCGGCCACGCTGGTGGGCATCGGCACGCGCATCGTGGTCACGGCCCCGGACCGGGAACGGGTCGTGGTGGTGCGCGAGACCCTGCGCAAGCGGGTCAGCGCACCACGGGCGGCGCAGGCGATGATCGACCACACCCCACCACCGCCGCCGAAGGTGGAGCAACCGGCCGTGCCGCGCCGGGAACGCGGGTCCGGGCGGCCCACCAAGCGGGAGCGGCGGGAGATCACCCGGCTGCGTGGCTACTGACGCTGGCCCAGACCGGCCTGCAGCTCCGCGAACACCTCGCTGGCCTCGGTGAACCGGGTCAGCCCCGCGCCCTGGCCGACCCACAGCGACTGCAGCTCGCCGATGCCCTCCCGGTTGGCGATCGAACGGAAGCGTCCGGTGAGCCAGTTCTGCGCCGGGAACGGGGCCACCTGTCCGGCATCCTCGAGCACCTGCACCGCGCGGTTGCGCACCCCGCGGGAGAGCCGCCCGCTCATCGCCGCTGTGAGCACGGTGCCGGATGCGCCCGCGGCGGCGATGGCCTGCCGGTGCGCGTCGCTCGCCGCGGACTGGCGGGTGCGCAGGAACGCGGTGCCGGCCAGCACCCCGTCCGCGCCGAGGGCGAGGGCCGCTGCCACCCCGCGGCGGTCGGCGATGCCGCCGGCGGCGACCACCGGCACGTCCACGGCGTCGGCCACCTGCGGCACGAGGGCGAAGGTGCCCACCAGGGACTCCTCGGCCGGGCGGAGGAAGGAGACCCGGTGCCCGCCGGCCTCGAGCCCGGTGGCGATGACGGCGTCCGCGCCGCGGTCGGCCAGGTGCACCGCTTCCGCCACGGTGGTGGCCGTGCCGAGCACCCGGGTACCGGCCGCGTGCAGCTGGTCCATCACCGTCTCGTCGGGGAGACCGAACACGAAGGACACCACCGGGGGCGCGGCCTCGAGCACCGCTCGGACCTGCTCGTCGAAGTCCGGGAGAAAGGAGTCCGGCGGGTCCGGGAGAGGCAACCCGACGTCGTCAAACAGGGGCTGGGCCGCGGCAGCGGCCGGACCCAGGTCCACCTCGCTCGGGCGAACCTCGTCCCCGGTGGGCACCCAGAGGTTCACCGCGAACGGTGCGCCGGTGGCCTCCCGGAGGGCAGCGATCGTCTCGGCGATCCGGTCGGCGTCGTAGCCGTAGAGCCCGTAGGAGCCGAGGCCGCCGAGCTCGCTGACGGTGGCGGTCAGGTCCACCGAGGACACCCCGCCGAAGGCGCCGAGCAGGATCGGCGCCCGGATGCCGAGCAGGTCGGTGAGTCTCGAGCTGGTCATCGCAGTCTCCTCGCGGCACGCACGGATCGGACGCCGCGATCGTCTCACGCAGGACTCATCCGGTCGGCCGCGAGCGCCCTGGCGTTCACCCGTCGGACGACTGCGGGAGGTCAGGGAACCTGGACCAGGATCTCCGCGTGCAGGACCGAGAACCAGGCATCCGGGTCTGCCGCCCACACGCGCCATGCGGCGGCGATCTCGGCGAGATCGTCCGGACTTGCCAGCCCGGACGCCGTCAGCTGGTGGGCCAGTGCCGAGTCGATGATCCGGTCAGCCCACATCCCGCCCCACCAGGCGCGCGCAGGCGGATCGGCGTAGCACCAGGTGCTCGACGATGCGCGAACCTCGGCCAGTCCGGCCGCATGCGCCCAGGAGAGGAGACGTCGGCCAGCGTCGGGCTCAGCGCCGTTGGCTCGCGCGGCAGCCCGGTACAGGTCGAGCCAGCGGTCCAGCCCCGGCAGCTCCGGGAACCAGCAGAACCCGCTGTAGTCGCTCTCGCGCACCGAGACGAGCCCACCCGGGCGGGTCACCCTAGCGAGCTCACGGAGTGCCACCACCGGGTCGAGCACATGCTGCAGGACCTGGTGGGCGTGCGCCACATCGAACGTGGCGTCGGGGAACGGGAGGTCGTGGACATCGGCGACCTGGAAGTCGATCGTGGTGATCCCGCGCTCGCTGGCGGTCCGACGGGCCAGGGCCAGCTCGGCCTCCCCAGTCTCGGTGGCGGTCACACGCGTCACGCGGGTGGCCAGGTCTGCGGTGATCGTGCCCGGTCCGGCGCCGACGTCGAGCAGGTGGTCGGTGGGTCGCAGCAGCGGGAGCAGGTGTGCGGCAGAATTCTCAGCGGTCCGGGACCGGTGCGAGCGGAGCACGGACTCGTGGTGGCCGTGGGTGTAGACGGACACGGGTGCCTTTCACGTGGTGCGGACGGGACCCACCCAGCGTGGACGCACCAGCCACCGGGCGGAAGGGCGTGGTAGGGCTAGGTGCGCGACTACCACCCAGCACGATCGCGGACAGGAGGACCCGTGTCGAACGAGCTCGGTGAGTTCCTGCGCGCTCGGCGCGCCGATCCTCGGTTGACGCCGACCGAGCGGCCTGGCTCCCGGCGGCGGCGGACCGGTCTGCGCCGGGAGGAGGTCGCCACGGCTGCCGGGATCAGCATCGACTACTACATCCGCCTCGAACAGGGTCGCGAGCGCCGTCCCAGCGACTCGGTGGTGGACGCCCTCGCGCGGGCCTTGGACCTGGCGCCCGATGCGACCGCGCACCTGTACCGGCTCCGCGGGAACGCGCAGGCCGAACGAGCGCCGGAGGCCCTGGCCAGTGCCGGGGTCGTGGCCAGGATGACCGCGCTGGTGGCGGCCTTGCGCCCCAACCCGGCCTACGTGCTCACCCCGCTGAGCACCATGGTGGCCGCCAACCCGGAGGGCCTCGCCCTCTATGACGGCTTCGCCGAGCTGGCGTGGGAGGAGCGGAACACGTGCCGGTACCTGCTCACCGATCGCCGGGCGCGGCAGACCTTCCTGGACTGGGAGGACCTGGCACGCACCGCGGTGGCCCAGCTTCGTGCGGCACATGCGGGCAACCTCCGGTCGCCGCAGCTGCTGGCGCTCGTCGCCCAGCTGAGCGCGGCGAGCCCGTTGTTCGAGCAGTGGTGGCACGCCCACCTCGTGCAGCGCCGACGCTCCTCGACCCAGCGGCTCCTCTCGCCCGGTGGCGTGGTCGTCACCCGTGACTATGAGGTGCTCCACCTGCCCGACGAGCAGCTCCGGTTGACGATCTGGCTCGACAGCCAGCCCTAGTCCGGCCGGTTCGGACGGACCTCAGCGCGTGGCGGCCACGGCCTCGTATGCCTCCTGCAGCTCGGCCAGCACGGACCGCTCCTGCGGCTCGGCGCCGAGGTGGAGTGCGCGCAGCTCGGCCATCATCGCCTCCCACATCTGCGGGCCGCCCTGCGCGAGGAGCTCGGCGCGGATCGAGAGCTCCGCAGAGACGGGTAGGAAGCGGCTGCCCCAGGCGCCGATGGCAGCGAACACCGGGACGAGGGCGATGCTCATCTCGGTGAGGCTGTAGATGGCCTTCTGCCGGTGGGTGGGATCTCCCGCGCGGGTCAGCAGCCCGTCGGCGACCAGCCGCTTCAACCGCGCCGCGAGGATGTTCGAGGCGATCCCCTCCTCCGAGCGGGTGAGCAGCTCGCGGAAGTGGCGCCGGTTGCCGAACATCACGTCCCGCAGCACCACCAGGCTCCACCGGTCACCGATGACCTCCATGGTCAGGTTGATCGGGCAGCCGGACCGGCCGTTCTCGCGCACAGCACCTCCACATCTGCTTGCACTCTGCAACTGGTTTGAGTATGTTCTCCCCATACTAGTTGCACATCGCAACCAGCATCAGCGACAAGGAGGTTCGGATGAGCACCCTGACCGTCTGGAACATCGTCTCCCTCGACGGCTGCTTCGAAGGAGCCGAGAAGTGGGACCTGAGGCTGCACGAGTACATCTGGGGCGAGGACCTGCGGCAGCTCAGCCTGCAGTTCGGCGAGAACCTCGGCCTGCTGGTCTTCGGCCGGGTCACCTACGAAGGCATGGCGGCACACTGGCCGAACAGCACCGAGGAGGACGCGATCACGGCATACATGAATGCGGCGCCGAAGCTGGTCGCCTCGCGCACGCTGACCGAGGCCTCCTGGCAGAACACCGAGGTGACCGCCGACATCGTCGGTGAGCTCACCCGTCGCAAGCAGCGCGACGACCGCCCGATCTACGTGTTCGGCAGCGCCGAGCTCACCGACTCGCTCCTCGATGCCGGCCTGGTGGACGAGCTGCTCATCGGCATCGCCCCGGTCGTCCTGGGTGCGGGCACACCGCTGTTCAAGCCCTCCCCGACCCCCCGACCCCTGTCGCTGCTGGAGGCACGCGCACTCGACTCTGGCGGCGCCCTGCTGCGCTACGCCGTCCCGACCAGCTAGACGGCTCACCGCCCCGCTCGGTCGGCGACCACGAGAGGATCCGACGATGCATGACGTCACCTATTCGATGAGCACCTCGCTGGACGGCTACATCATCGGGCCGGACGGCCGCTTCGACTGGTCCGTCCCGGACCCGGAGGTCTTCCGCCTGGCCACTGACGAGGTCCGGGCAGCGAGCGTGCACCTGCGCGGCCGGCACCTCTACGAGACGATGCTGTTCTGGGAGGGCGGAGAGCAGAACCCGGACCTCGACGAGGCCGAGCGCGAGTTCGCCGCGATCTGGAACGCCCTGCCGAAGATCGTCTTCTCCAGCACGCTCACCGACGTCCGAGGCAACGCTCGGCTGGCCGAGGACACCCTGGCCGAGGAGATCCAGCGGCTCCGGTCCGAGCCGGGTGAGGGCGACATCGCGATCGGTGGCGCCAGGCTGGCGGCAGCGGCCGCCGAGCACGACCTGATCGACGAGTACCGCGTGCGGGTCTATCCCGTGCTGGTCGGTGGCGGTGTCCCGTTCTTCGCCCGGCTGGCGCGGCAGGTGGACCTCGATCTCCTCGAGTCGCGCACCATCGGCGCTGTGCAGTACGTCCGCTATCGGGTGCGACGCTGACCGGTGAGGGCAGGTGGGCTCAGTCCGTGCACCGGACGGAAGGCTGTCTTCGTACTCTGGTTGGAGGCTGCAGCCCGGCGTGGTCGCGACCCGGCGCTACCAGGGCCACGAACCTCGAAAGGAACTCCCATCCATGACGCAGATCGTTGCCTACGACCCGGCGTTCCGCGACGCACTGCTGGAGTTGTCGATCCGAGCGTGGGAGCCGGTCTTTCCTCTCCTGCAGGATGAAGTGCCACCGTTCGTCTACCGGGCGTTCTACCCTGACGGGTGGCGCGAGCGGCAGCGGGCTGATCTTGCCCTGGTGCTGGACAACGAGGAGGCCGTCGACGTGGCGCTCGACAGCGGTCGGCCAGTGGGATGGGTCTGCACCCGCCTTCACCCCGACGACAGCATGGGCGAGGTGTATGTGATCGCTGTCGATCCCGCCTGTCAACGGCGTGGTGTCGGCCGTGCGCTCATGGAGCAGTCGTTTGTGCGAGCCCGAGCGGCGGGAATGACCATGGTGATGTTCGAGACCGGCGACGACAGCGGGCACGCCCCGGCTCGCGCGACCTACGAGTCGATCGGCTTTGAGCGGTGGCCCGTAGCGCGCTACTTCAAGGACCTCAGCATCTGAGCCCTCTCGGCATGGCTATGGTCGGTCCGCTGTCGCGTCGGCCGCTGTCGTGTGTTCCCGCAAGACACTTTGGGTGGGCCCAGAGGGACTCGAACCCCCGACATCCGCGGTGTAAACGCGACGCTCTAACCAGCTGAGCTATAGGCCCTGGCGGAGGGTAAGCCTAACGCCACTCCCCCGGCGCGGGCCACTGGCCGCGCTCGGCGAGCACGTCCCGGAGCACGTCGATTCGGTCGGCCACGATGCCGTCCACTCCTTGGGCGAACAGCTCGCGCATCGTGTCCGCGTCGTCGATCGTCCACACGTGCACCTGCTGCCCACGCGCGTGCGCGCGAGCGATGAAGGAGTCGGTGACGATCCGCACCGTCCGCCCCCGCACCGTGGTGTGGATGGGCACCTGGAACGCCACCGCCCCGGCGCGCGCGGCCAGCGGCAGCCGGCCGAACCGCAGCGCGGCGATCTCCGCGGGCGAGGCGGACGTGGCCACCCCGGGCAGCAGGCGGCGCACCCGCACCAGCCGACGGTGGCTGAACGCGGCCAGCACCACCCGCTCGGTGGCACCGGCGGCGCGCAGCACCTCGGCCGCCGGCGCCACCACAGCATCGGACTTCAGGTCGATGTTGAAGTACAGGCCGGCGAACTCCTCCAGCAGCTCGGCCAGCGTCGGGATCGACTCCCCGCCGCTGAGGGTCATCGCACGCACGTCGGCAGCCCTCAGCTCGCTCACCGCCACCGCCTGCCCGGCCACCCGCTCCAGATCAGGATCGTGCAGCACGAACACCTCACCGTCGGCGCTGGCGCGCACGTCGGTCTCGATGTACCGGTAGCCGAGGTCCGCGGCGTGGGCCACCGCCCGCAGGGAGTTCTCGATCCCCTCGTTCGCCGGCAGCCCGGCACCGCCGCGGTGGGCGATCGCCAGCGGCCCGCGGGGCAGCGCCAACCTCATCGGCCTCTCCCGTCGTCGAGCAGCTCGGTGATCGCTGCATCGTAGTCGGCCACCGGGCGGGCGGTCCCGCGCGGCGCGGCAGTGCGCCAGCGGACCACCCCGGCGGCATCGATCAACACGCTGACCCGGTCGGCGGCACCGTCCCGCTCGGAGAACGCGTCATAGGCCCGCGCGATGTGCCCGTGCGGCCAGAAGTCGGAGAGCACGTCGACGTCGACCTGCTGCTCCTCGACCCAGCGCCGCAGGGTGGGCATCGCGTCACAGGCCACCATCAGCACCCGCACCCCGGCACCGCGCCACCGCGGCCAGGCCTGCTGCAGCGCCACCGCCTCATCGGTGCACACCGGGGTGAAGGCGAACGGCACGAACACCACCAGCACCGGCGCGCCGCGCAGGTCGGCCAGCGACACCTGCGCGCCGTGGACGTCCGGGGCGGAGAAGTCCGGGGCGGGCCGACCCACCCAGGGCGACCCACCGCCGTCACCGGCAGCCACCGCCCCAGGCGCCTCAGCTACGCGAGGCGA
>CAZMDO010000027.1:0-16939 GCA_964564445.1 uncultured Ruaniaceae bacterium
ACTCCGCCGATCTCCGCGTTCACCCCGGCCGGCAGGTCCACGGTGTCCAGCGCGGTGCGCAGGTCGGCGGTCACCGCGCCCAGGTCCTCGGCGGTGGCGGTGGCGCTGATGGTCACGCTGCGCAGCCCGTCGGCACGGGTGATCTCCACCGGCTGGTCCACCACGGACACCTCGGCCACCTCCGCCAGCGGCACCGTGCCCGCGGGCCCGGCCAGCGGCAGCTCCTCGAGCTCCGCCTGTGTCGCGGGCACCTCGCCCACGTGCATCACGATGTTCTCCCGGCCGGTCTCGGTGTTCAGGCTGCCCACGGTGCTGCCGCGCAGCGCTGCGGCCACCGTCTGCCCGATCTGCGCTTCGGTCAGCCCGAGCGCAGCAGCCGCCTCCCGGTCCACGTCCACGGTGACCGTCGGCAGGTCCGCCGCCAGGTTGGAGGTGACGTCGGTGGCGCCGTCCACGCCCTGCACCGCGGCGAGCACGTCCTCCGAGGCGGCGTCCACCTCCGCACCGTTGGTGCCGGAGACGATCACCTCCAGCCCGCTCATGAATCCGGCCGACATCCCGGTGGCCACGGTCAGCGTGCCGGCATCGGTCAGCTGGTCCAGCTCGCTGCGCAGCTGCTCCTCGACCGCGGCCGCGTCGGCGTCCATGTCCAGGGTGATGGAGAACGTGGTGGCCCCACCGGCGCCGAAGAACGCCATCGAGCTGTCCCCGGAGCCGCCGGTCACCTGGTAGGTCTGCACCCCAGGCAGGTCGGCGAGGATCTCCTCCACCGGACCGGCCGCCTCGCTGGCGGCGGCCAGCGACGTGCCGGCGGGCAGCTCCTGGCTCACGCTCAGCGTGTTCTCGCCGGTGTCGCCGATGAAGTCGGTCTTCAGCTGGGTGGCCATCCCGGCGGTGCCGCCCATCACCACGACCGCGACCACGATCGCCACCCACGGGCGGGCCAGCGCCCCGCGCAGCATCCGCAGGTAGGAGCGCTGCAGCAGCGTGCGCCGCTCCTTCTCCTCCGCCTCGGCCTGCGCCTCCGCGGTCACCGGGCCGCCGGCGGGCGGGCGCACGAACCAGTACGCCAGCGTGGGCACGATCGTCAGCGCCACCAGCAGGGAGGCCAGCAGCGCCAGCGCGATGGTGAACGCGAACGGCCGGAACAGCTCGCCGACCATGCCGCCGACCAGACCCATCGGCACGAACACCGCAGCGGTGGCCACGGTGGAGGCGGTGATCGCCCCGGCCACCTCTCGCACCGCGTCCAGGATCGCGCGCACCCGGGTCTTGCCGTAGCTCAGGTGCCGGCTGATGTTCTCGATCACCACGATCGAGTCGTCCACCACTCGCCCGATGGAGACGGTCAGCGCAGCGAGGGTGAACAGGTTCAGCGAGAAACCCACCACCTTCAGCCCGATCAGCGCCACGAGCAGGGAGAGTGGGATGGACAGCGCGGTCACCGTCGTCGGGCGGATCTTGCGCAGGAACAGCAGGATGATCAGCACCGCGAAGACCAGTCCGAGCAGGCCCTCCACGGTCAGGTCCTCCACGGACTGCTGGATGAACGGGGCCTGGTCGAAGACCACGGTGACCGATCCGCCGTCACCCAGGGCGGCCTCGAAGTCGGTGAGGCGGTCCTGCACCGCTGCGGAGATCTCCACCGTGTTGCCGCCGGGGGTCTTGGTCACGGCGATGCCGAAGGAGTCCTGCCCGTCGGTGCGGGTGAACGAGGTCGGCGCCACCCGCTCGGTCTGCACCTCGGCGACCTCGGAGAGCGGCACCGGGCCGGTCTGGGTGGGGATCAGCACGGCGGCGACGTCCTCGGCGGAGGTCAGCTCGGTGCCGGTCTGCACGGACATGGTGCGCTCGTCCTCGGTGATCTGCCCGCCCGGGATCACCACGCCGTTGGCCTGCAGCGCCCCGCGCACCGCATCCGGGGTGATCCCGGCCGCGGCCATCGCCGCCGGGTCCACGTCGATGGTCACCTGCCGGTCGCGCACCCCGGTGAGCTGCACGTCCCGCACCCCGTCGATCCGCTCGATCTCCGGCACGACCGCCGTGCGCAGCGCCTCGATGGCGGCCTCCGGGTCGTCGGTCGCGGCCGCGGAGAGCTGGATCACCGGCAGGTCGTCCACGCCTCCGCTGATCACCTGGGTGTCGGCGTCCTCGGGCAGGATGCCCGACAGCCTGCTGACCGCGGCCTGGAACTCCTGCTGGGCGTTGGTCACGTCGGTGCCGTAGGTCAGCTCGAGCATCACCACGGACATGTTCGCGCTCGAGGTGGAGGTGGTCTGCTCCAGGCCGGTGACCGAGCCGGCGGCCTGTTCCACGGTGTCGGTGACCTGCTGTTCGACCACCTCCGGTGAGGCGCCCGGGTAGCTGGTGATCGCGGCCACGATCGGCAGGTTCAGCGAGGGCATCAGCTCTTGCTTCAGCGCCGTGGTGGACCAGAGCCCGGCGAAGACGGCCATGATGGTGGCCAGGGCGACGAGGGCCCGGTTGGCCAGGCTGAAGCGGGCGAGTGCGGACATCGGGGCTCCGGATGTGGGATAGTCTGCAGCGCAAGGTCATTAGCCATGGGCTAATGATTAGTGTTAGGCGAAGGTATCACGTGGATCAGCGGCAACGACTCATCGAAGAGGTGCTCACGGCGCACGAGCACGCCTCGCGGCTGCTGCTCGACAACGACCTGTCCGACCTCTTCGACGCCACGCTGACGATGCAACAGCTCAAGGTCCTGGTGGTGCTGCACCGCGACGGCGCGATGAGCGGGCACCAGCTGGCCGAGTGCCTCGCCGTGTCCACACCCACGGTCTCGGGCATGGTGGACCGGCTGGTCGATCGCGGCATGATCACCCGCAGCACCGACGCCCGGGACCGCCGGGTGCGCCTGGTCGCGCTCACCGAGGCGGGGGACCGGATGGTGGCCAGCGTGCACGAGGCCGGCTGGCGGATCGGACGGCAGCTGATGGACCAGATGGAGCTGGCCGACCTGCAGGCGCTCGCCCGGGGCCTGCAGGCGCTCGCCCGTGCTGCCCGCGCCTGTGCCAGCGAACCGGTCCGCGACTGAGGACCTCCGTGGCCGCTACCGAGGCCGGATCGGCTCGGGTCGCGGGCGTCGCCGCGACCGTGCCGGGCGTCAGAGCGTCCCGGTGACGGCCTGCAACCCCAGGCTGGTACTTGCCACCACCGCCCAGAGCAACCCGCCCAGCAGCAGCGGGCGCGCGCCTGCCCGGCGCAGTGCGGGAAGGTCCGTGGACAGACCGATGGCGACCAACGCCGTCGTGATCAGGAACGTGGAGAGGGCGCCGAGGCCCTGCTGCGCCACGGCCGGGATCCAGCCGGCGGAGTTGACCGCGGTGACCAGCACGAACCCAACGAGGAACCATGGCACCAGCGTCCACAGTGGTCGACGGCGGAGCTCACCGTTCGTGGCGGTCTCACCTGCCGCGGTGCGTGCTCGGCTCTCCCGGCGGGCCACCAGCCAGGTCAGGGCCAGGCAGATCGGGATGATCGCCAGGGTGCGGGTGAGCTTGACCACGATGGCGGTGTGTGCGGCGCCGTCGCCGAACGCGGCCGCGGCGGCGACCACGGAGGAGGTGTCGTTCACCGCGGTACCGGCGAAGATGCCGAACGCCTCCGGGCTCATCCCGAGCAGGTGGCCCAGCGCGGGGAAGACGAGCACGGCGGCCACGTTGAACGCGAAGATCGTGGACATCGCGTAGGCGACCGTGCCCGCCTTCGGGCGCAGGATCGGGGTGACCGCGGCGATCGCCGAGGCGCCGCAGATCGCCGTGCCCACACCGATCAGGGTGCGCAGGTCGCGCTCCACCCGCAGGGCGCGGCCGAGCAGCGTGGCCCCGACCAGGCAGGCGGTCAGGGTGCCGAGCATCACCGGGAGGGAGTCCATCCCGGCGGCGGCGACCTCCCGCAGGCTCAGGTGCACCCCGAGGAGCACGACGGCCACCTGCAGGCCCCACTTGCTGGCGACCGGCAGACCCGGGGCCCAGGCGCTGCGCCGCTTCGAGCCGGCGACGGCGGCCACGATCACGCCGGCGACCACACCGATCACCGGGGCGCCGATCACCGGCGCGTAGCTGCCCGCCACGGTGGCGGCCGCGGCGAGCGCCACGCACAGCGCGAGCCCGGCCAGGGCACCGGAGCCGAGGGCGGGTCCGGGTGCGGTGGCGGGGGTGGTCGAGGTGGTGGTCGTCGCAGGCACGCTCTCGATGATGGCAACGCCGGGCCGGCACCGGTACCTACCGGTTCTCGGTATGCCTATAGGATAAGACTATGGGTGTGGGACAAGAAGGATGGGCCGGTGCGCCCGGTCGGGCCGGGCGGCGGGCTGCGATGACTGCTGATGTGACGCTGGAAGGGCTGCGGCTGCTGGTCGCCGTGGCCGAGCACGGCAGCATCTCCGCGGCGGCACGGGAGGCCCGGATCAGCCAGCCCTCGGCCAGTGCTCGGATGAAGGACCTGGAGCGCCGGCTCGGCCTGGAGCTGCTCGACCGCCGCACCCGCGGCGCGGAGCTGACCGCCGACGGGCGGGCGGTGACCGACTGGGCACGGACGGTGGTGGAGGCCGCGGACGTGCTGCTGACCGGCTCCCGCGCGCTGGCCACCCGGCGCGAGGCCCGGCTGAGCATCGCGGCCAGCCAGACGGTGGGGGAGTACCTGATGCCCGCCTGGCTGGCGGCGCACCGGCGGGCGAACGCCGACCATGCCGTGCGGCTGCAGGTGATGAACTCCCGGGACGTGATCGCGGCGCTGCGGGCCCGGGAGATCGACCTCGGCTTCATCGAGACCCCGGTGGTGCCCAGCGACCTGGCCCGGCGCAAGGTGGGCGCCGACCGGCTGACCCTGGTGGTGGGTCCCGGGCACGCGTTGGCCCGGCGCCGCCGCCCGCTCGGCCGGGAGGACCTGCTCGAGCTGCCGCTGGCCTCCCGCGAGGACGGCTCGGGGACCCGTGAGGCGCTCAGCCGCGCGCTGGGCACGCCGGTGCAGCCCGCGCTGGAGCTGGACTCCAACGCTGCGGTGAAGGTGGAGGTCGCCTCCGGCGGGTACCCGGCGGTGCTCAGCGAGCTGGCCGTGGCCGCCGAGCTGCGGGACCGGCGCCTGGTGGAGGTGCGGCTGGCGGACGTGGACCTGCGCCGATCCCTGCACGCCATCTGGCGTCGGCCCGGGCGGCTGGCGCCCGCCGCCGCGGAGTTCCTCGCCGAGGTGCTCGGCCGATGAACTGAAAGAACTCTTGCGAAAGACTTCTTTCATGTCTATCGTCGGGTGGCATGAAGCTGACCGACGCCCGCACCATGCGCGCCCTGGCCCACCCGCTGCGGATCGAGCTGTTCGAGCGGCTCGCGATCGAGGGCAGCGCTACGGCAAGTGAGCTGGCCCCGCTGGTGGGGAGCACGCCGTCGAACTGTTCCTTCCACCTGCGCACCCTCGCCGAGGCGGGATTCATCGAGCGGGTGCCCGGCCACGGCGGCCGGCAGCGGCCCTGGCGGGTGGTGGACGTGCGGCAGCGCTGGGAGGAGTCCGAGGACGACGACGAGGAGCTCGCCGGTGCCGCCACCGCCCTGGACAGCTCCTTCCGCGAGTGGGAGTTCGAACGGATCCGCCAGGCGGCCGCCCGCACGAACCCGCCGCAGTGGCGCGGCACGCTGGGCACCACCGGGGCCACGCTCTTCCTCACCCCGGCGGAGGCACGCGAGATCAGCGAACGGATCGCCGACCTGGTGGACGAGTACGTGCAGCGCTGGGACCACCCGGACCAGCGACCTGCCGACGGCCGGCCCGTGCGGCTGTACGCCACCAGCTACCTGGTGCACCCGGCCACCGGGCCGGACCACGAACCCGAGCACACCGATGTGACCGACGACGGGACGAGGCCATGAAGAACCTGCTGAAGCACCGCATCTTCCGGCGGCTGCTGGGCGGATGGACCATCGGCAACCTGGCCGACTCCGCCCTCTACCTCACCCTGGCGATCTGGGCGAAGGACCTCACCGGCAGCTCCTCGGCCGCCGGGCTGGTGTTCTTCGCCCTCGGTCTGCCGACCCTGGCCGCCCCGCTGCTCGGGCTGCTGGTGGACCGCGTGCACCGCCGGGGGCTGATGGTGTGCGCGAACCTGGTCGCCGCCGTGGCGGCCGCATCCCTGGTGCTGGTCACCGACGCCTCGATGCTGTGGCTGCTGTATGCGGTGACCGTGGCCTACGGCGCGCTGGGCATCCTGAACGGGTCGGCGCTCTCCGGGCTGCTGCGCGACCTGCTCCCGGACGACCAGCTGGACGAGGCGAACGCGCTGCTGTCCACGATCGACCAGGGGCTGCGCATCCTCACCCCGATGTTCGGCGCCGCGCTGTACGTGCTCTGGGGCGGGCGGGCGCTCGGCCTCGGGGTGGCGGTGCTGCTGGTGGCCACCGCGGTGGTGCTGGCGACGGTGCGGGCCAAGGAGTCTGCGCCGGAGCACGAGGAGGAACCGTTCTGGACGCAGACGCTCGCCGGGTTCCGGCACCTGCGCTCGGTGCCGGTGCTCTGGGTGATCGTCACGGTGACCGCCGTGGCCTTCGGTGTGGTCGGCCTGTTCGACACGATCATCTTCGAGGTGGTGGACGAGGGTCTGGGCATGCCGCCGGCGTTCTTCGGGGTGCTGATGAGCGTCCAGGGCGCCGGGTCGATCCTCGGCGGGGTGACCTCGGCGCGGATGCTGCGCCGGTTCGGCCCGCAGCGCGCGGTCGGCATCAGCCTGGCGATCCTCGCTGTGGTGGCGCTCGCGTGCGCGGCCGACGTGCTCGGCCCGGCGCTGCTCCCGGTGGTGGTCGTCGCCCTGTTCGCCGGGGGCATGGGCATCCCGTGGATGGTGGTCGCCCTGGTGACCACCCGGCAGCGGCTCACCCCGCCGCGGCTGCAGGGCCGCACCGCAGCGGCCAGCAACCTCGGCCTCACCCTGCCGCAGCTGGTCTCCACCGGTGCCGGTGCCGCGCTGGTCGTGGTGGTGGACTACCGGATCCTGCTCGGGGTGGCCGCCCTGGTGCTGGCGGGCTGCGGTGCGGTGCTGCTGCTCGGCCGCCGGCGGGACGTGGCCGCCGAGGAGGCTGCCCTCGCCGAGGATGTCGCGGCCGAGGAGGCTGCCGAGCGGTCCGCCACCGGGGAGGTCACCACCGAGGCGCAAGAGCCGGCCCCGCGGCCGATAGAATCGCCCGCGGTTCCAAGCTGAGGAGAGACCCGATGTGCCGACGAGTGACCTGCCCGACCTGCCAGAAGCCGACCTGGGAGGGCTGCGGCGAGCACATCGAGCAGGCGCTCGCGGGCGTCCCGAAGGAGGAGCGCTGCCAGTGCCGGTAGGGCCCGGCCGTGCGGAGCTCCGCCAGGGCCGGTGGCCCCGCGCCACCTGAGGCGCACGGCTCCGCCGTCTGCGGCGCCCGCACCGGCGGCCTGCAGCCACCTGCTCAGGGCAGCGGCGTCGCCTCCGCCGGCACCTGCTCACCCTCGCGCACCGGGCCCGGCGGGGTCCCGTCGCCGAACGGCCGCCCGCCGAGCTGGTCCCGGTGGTGCGGGGTGAGCCAGCTCGTCAGGTCGGGGCCCTTGGGCACGATCTGGCTCGGGTTCACGTCCTGGTGCACCACGTAGTAGTGCTCCTTGATCTGGGCGAAGTCCACCGTGTCCCCGAACCCGGGGGTGGTGAACAGGTCGCGGGCGTAGGCCCACAGCACGGGCATCTCGCTCAGCTTGGCCCGGTTGCACTTGAAGTGCCCGTGGTAGACCGGGTCGAACCGCACCAGCGTGGTGAACAGCCGCACATCCGCCTCGGTGATGGTGTCCCCGACCAGGTAGCGCTGGTCGGAGAGCCGGTCGCTGAGCCAGTCCAGTCGGGTGAACAGCCGGTCGTAGGCGCGGTCGTAGGCCCGCTGGGAGCCGGCGAACCCGCACCGGTACACCCCGTTGTTCACGTCCCGGTAGACCAGGTCGGCCACCTCGTCGATCTCCGCCCGGAGGTGGTCCGGGTACAGGTCGGGCGCACCCTCGCGGTGGAGCTGGGTCCACTCGGTGGAGAGGTCCAGGGTGATCTGCGCGAAGTCGTTGGTCACCACGGCTCCGCTGGGCACGTCCACGATCGCCGGCACGGTGATCCCGCGGGGGTAGTCCGGCACCCGGGCGAAGTAGGCCTGCTGCAGCCGTTCGATGCCGAGCACCGGGTCCACCCCACCCGGGTCCAGGTCGAAGGTCCAGGACCGGGCGTCGTGGGTGGGACCGGCCAGCCCCATCGAGAGCGCGTCCTCCAGGCCGAGCAACCGGCGCACGATGATCGCCCGGTTCGCCCACGGGCACGCCCGCGCGGCCACCAGCCGGTACCGGCCCGCCTCCACCGGGTACCCGTCCCGCCCGTCCGCGGTGATCCGGGTCTCGATGTACCGGGTGTCCCGGGTGTACTCCTGCCCGGGCTCCACATACGTGCCACTCTCAGCCATGGCCGCCAGCCTACGTCGCTGGCCGCTCGTCGGCAGGGCCTGCGAGGGTGGCGCCCGGCGCGATCGCGCACGGCAGGGTGACCCGCAGCTCGTCGGTGGACAGGTGCACCTGCGGATCGAGGATCTGTCCGAGCAGGCTCAGCGCCTCCGCGCCGAGCCGGGTGCGTGGCGGCACGATCCTGGTCAGCTCCACCGGCGTGGCGTGTGCGGGGTCGCCGAGGGTGACCAAGGACAGCTCGTCCGGTACGCAGACGCCGTCCCGGCGAGCGAGGTCGAGGACCACCAACGCATGCTCGGGGGACTCCACGAAGACCACGCTCGCCCCGGCGCGGCGCACCCGCCGCCACTCCTTCTCCAGGCCGGTCGTGCTGGCCGCCTCGATCACCGCCGTGCCCAGAGCGCCGCGGTCCCGCCGGGAGAGCTCATCGATGAGACCGCGCAGGCGGTCCTGTACCGACTCACCGGAGCTGTCCCGATGGATCATCGCGAACCGACGGTGTCCCAGATCCCAGGCCTGGCCGACCAGCTCGGCGGTCGCGCCCGCATAGTCCGCCGCCACGTACGGGACACCTGGCGTCTCTCGCCGCCCGACGGCCACGAACGGCAGACCAGACGTGGCTAGTCGCTCCAGGTCCGCATCGTCCATCTCCAGGCCGAGGAGCAGGCAGCCGTCGGCCAGGCGCAACCGGTTCGCCGGGTGGAAGAGCTGGCGGCGGCCGTGGGTCACCGGTGCTGAGGTGAACATCAGCAGGTCATAGCCGAGCTGCTCGGCCTGGTGCTCGATGCCGGTGAGCAGGGCTGCATAGAAGTCACGGCTGGCGGCCGGGAAGGCGGGTTCGTAGGTGAACACCCCGACCAGGCGGTTCATCCCGCCGGCGAGCCTGCGGGCCGCGGGGTCGGCCACGTACTCCGCCTCACGCAGTACCCGCAGCACCCGCTCCCGGGTGGCACGGGGGATCCGGCTGCGTGCGTCGGCCTTGCCGTTGACCACGAGCGAGACGGTGGACTGGCTCACCCCGGCCAGCTCGGCGACCTGCCGCTGGGTGATCCGCACACGTGGCGAGTCCTGTCGTCGCACCCTGCCTCCTCGCATCGTCATCGGTGCTGCCGCCGCTATGAGCAGTTATTACTAGCCCGGCCTGCTCATGCGCATTAGCATCACGGGCGTTCCCATGCTAATCCGTATGAGCAGCGGTGGGAACCGGAACGTCCCGGCCTCGCCGCCCCGGCGCTGGCGCGGAACGTCCGGTCCCTCCCGGAGGAGAAGGAGACGGATCGATGACGATCGCATCGCGCCTGCGCAGGCGGCTGCCCGCCGCGCTGACGGTGCCCGCCGTGGTGCTGGCCGGGATGGTGGCCCTCGCGGCACCCACCCAGGCAGACACCGCGCCGCCGCCGGCGGACTGGCCCGAGTTCGGGTACCAGGGGGTGATCACCATCAAGGACGAGATGATCTACAACCCGACGGATGAGTTCATCTTCCCGAGCATCTTCCACGCCGGTGCCTACTTCGAGGACCCGCTGGGCGAGTGGTACCTCTACTACGCGCCGCACGACAACCCGGGCGGCATCTCCCTGATGTACGCCGACAGCCTCGAGGGTCCGTGGACCGAGTACGCCGAGAACCCGCTGATCACCAACGAGTGGGACCCGTACTACGCGGTGCCGCACGTCTCCAGCCCCGATGCGATCTGGAACACCGAGGCGGACCGGATGTTCCTCTACTTCCACGGCAGCAATGCCCAGACCCGCTGGGCGGAGACCGATGACGGCATCACCTTCGACTACGGCGGGATCGCGGTCGACAATACCATGGGCGGCCCGGAGGTGACCGAGAGCAGCTATGCACGGGTCTTCGAGCACCCGGACCCGGACTCTGGGTACGCCTACGCCATGTTCTACATGGGCAACGAGCGCGACGACATCCGCCGGATCCGGCTGGCCGAGTCGGTGGACGGGCGCACCTGGCAGGTCGACCCGGACTACGTGGTGGCACCCGGTGACGAGGAGGGCAAGAACGTCTCAGGCGGCAACCTCTGGGAGTGGAACGACCAGCTCTACGTGATCTACCACGCCTCCAGCGGCAACGTCTACGCCCGCACCATCGACCCCAGCCTGCGCGAGGTCGGCGAGGAGCCCATCCTGCTGCACAGCGCCAGCGGCCTCGGCGACGACGTGGGCCGCATCGCGGCACCGGAGATCGTCACCGACCACGGTGAGACCTACATGTTCTACGAGTCCGGCGACCGCCTGGGCGCGACCATCGCCTGGGCCAAGGAGGGCGCGGACGTCGTCATGCCGCCCCCGTTCGGCGACTTCCCCGAGGACCCGGAGAACCCGGTGTTCGCGCAGTGTGCTGCCGACGGCAGCGACGAGTTCGAGGGCGGTGCGCCGACGGACGTCTGGGACCGCGTGGTCCGTGCGGAGGCCGCACGCCATCAGGTGGCTGGTGGTCAGCTCGTGGTGCCCACCTACACCGGTGGTGTGGCGGCCGCGTCACTGCTGCAGCAGGAGCTGCCGGAGGGGCCCTGGCAGGTCACCACGCGGGTCACCATCGACGCGACGCAGAAGTTCCAGCAGGCCGGTCTGCTGCTCTATGCCGACGACACCCACTACGCCAAGCTCGACCTCGGCCGGGCCACTCCCGGCCCGACCGTGGAGCTGGTGTACCACCGCGGCGGGCAGAACCGGCAGGACTCCGCCGCGCCGGAGATCGAGGGCACCACCACGATCTGGCTGCGCTACACCAGCGACGGTGACACCATCCGGGCCAGCGTCTCCTACGACGGCCAGACCTTCACCCGGTACGGCCGCGACATCGACGCGGCCGAGGCCGGATTCACCCACGTGGGCCCCTACGCCTTCCGCGGCACCACCGCGGCGGCCGAGATCTCGGCCAGCTTCGACTGGGTCCGCTTCTCCCCGGGCGCCGATGCTTACACCACCTGCCAGCAGGCCGCGGAGCCGTTGCCGGCGGACGAGGAGACGGCACCTCCAGCGCGGGGCGTCCTCTCCTCGACCAGCGGGTGGGCCACCGGTCTGCACGACGGCAGCTACGAGGTGCGGATGAACCTGTGGTGGGGCGCCAACGCCAGCCGGGTCGAGCTCTACGAGAACGGTGCCCTGGTCGCGGTGGAGGACCTGGTCGCCGCCGGGCCGACGGCCCAGTCGGTCACGTTCCCGGTGCAGGGCCGGGCCAACGGCGAGTACACCTACACGGCGGTGCTGCGGAACTCGCAGGGCTCCAGCACCACCGAGCCGCTGCTGGTGCGGGTCACCGATGCCGAACCCGGCGTCGCGCACCTGAGCCACGACAACGACGACCACGACGGTGACTACCGGATCACGGCGGACATGTGGTGGGGCACCAACGCCGACCGCTGGGTGCTCTACGAGGACGGTGAGCAGGTGGCCGACGGTCGCCTGCAGGCCTCGACCCCGCGTGCCCAGCACGTCGAGGTGGCGCTGACCGGCCGGGCGCCCGGCGACCACGTCTACGTGATCGAGCTCGCCAACGATGCCGGCAGCACCAGCAGCGAGCCGCTCACGGTGACCGTGCGCGACTGACCGGCCGGCAGGGGCACAGGCGGTAGCGTGAGCGCAGACCCGCCCAGCCCGACCAAGGAGACGCCCCCGTGACGTTCCCGCTCGTGCCCCTGCCCACCGCGATCACCACCGGCGGCGGCGCCCCTACCGTGCTCGATGCCAGCACCCAGGTCAGCGGTCCCGAGGAGCTGCTCGAGGTGGCTGCTGCTCTCCTCGGCCTGCCCGGGCCTACCCACGACGGCGCCCCCTCAGCGGATCAGAGCACCTCACCGTCCGTCGTCGTGCTGGAGGAGCAGGAGGGCGACGGCGAAGCGTACCTGCTGCGCGCAGGTGACGGTCGCGTAGAGCTCACCGGGAGCCGGGCTGGTCTGCTGCGCGGCCTGGCCACGCTGGTCCAGCTGCGCGACCTGGACCTGCCGGAGGCACCGGCCGGGCAGGTGCCGGCGGTGGAGATCGAGGACGGCCCGCGCCTGGCGCACCGCGGCCTGATGGTGGACATCTCCCGACACTTCTTCGGACCGGCCACGCTGCGCAAGGTCATCGACCTGATGGCCGCCTACAAGCTGAACGTGCTGCACCTGCATCTCTCGGACGACCAGGGCTGGCGCATCGAGATCCCGGACCGGCCCGAGCTGACCGAGGTCTCCGGCGCCACCCAGGTGGGGGAGGGGCCCGGCGGCTACCTGACCACCGAGGAGTTCCGCGAGCTGGTCGCCTACGCCGAGGCCCGCGGCATCCTCGTGGTGCCCGAGATCGACATGCCCGGCCATGTGAACGCCGCCCAGCACGCGATCGGTGCCCTCACCGAGAGCGGTGAGCCGGCCGAGGCCTACCGGGGCATCGACGTCGGCTTCTCCAAGCTGTCCCTGGACAACCCGGCCACCGCCCCGTTCATCGACGACGTGCTCGGCCACCTGGCCACCCTCGTCAACGGGCCGTACCTGCACGCCGGCGGGGACGAGGTGCACACGATGCCCAAGGAGGAGTACACGGCGTTCGTGGCGCACCTCGCCGACGCGGTCGAGCGGACCGGCAAGACCCCGATGATGTGGGGGGAGGCCGCGGCGGCGCCGCTGCCCGAGGGTGCCGTGGTGCAGCTCTGGGACACCAATGCGGACCCTGCACCGGTGGCCGAGGCGGCCCGAGCCGGTGCGCAGGTGGTGCTCAGCCCCGGCAACCGGGTCTACCTGGACATGCAGTACCACGAGGACTTCCCGCTCGGGCTGCACTGGGCCGGGTACGTGGAGGTGCGTGACTCCTACGACTGGGACCCGCACGCCTACCTCGAGGGGGTGCCCGCCGAGTCGGTGCGCGGGGTGGAGGCCGCGGTGTGGACCGAGACCCTGGTCACCGAGGACGACCTGTTCACCATGCTGCTGCCCCGGCTCGCCGCGGTCGCGGAGGTGGGCTGGACCGCGCAGACCCAGCGGGAGTGGGAGGGCTTCATCCCGCGGTTGCGCGCGCACGCACCGCTGTGGGACGCCCAGGGGCTGGCCTACCACCGCAGCGAGCAGGTGTTCTGACCCGGGAGCCGCGCTCGCAAGGTCACGTGGATCCGGTCATCGGTGCCCGGTCCTTCGTGACCTTGTTGGCTCAGGGCCGCAGCGCCTCGAGCACCTTCACCACCCGCCGGGTCTTGGTCTCGGCGGCCTTCGCCTCCGCCACGCCACGGGCCGCCTCCTTGCGGCGGCTGTAGGACCAGGCGGCGAACGCCTCGGTGAGACCGGCCTCGTCGAGGGCGCTCGCCAGCTCGGGTGGCACGTCGACGGTGCGCTCGGCACGGTCGGGGGCGATCTCGGCGGTCACCTGGTCGCCGGCCTGCACGCCGAGCTGGGCGCGGACCGCCTTGCTCATCCCGATCAGGTTCTCCCCGCCCATCCGGGCCAGCCGGAGCCGGGCGGTGGTGCCGGCGATGGTCACGGTCACCGGGCCGGTCTTGCCGGCGTCCAGCTCGGTGACCTGGTCGTCGGTGAGCACGATCGCGGCGGCCGGTCCGCGGGCCTCGATAGTGGTCTGCAGGGTCAGGGACATCGGTGCTCCTCCGCTGGGTGGACCGACTCTACGCCGCTCGGTGCACCGGGGCGCACTTGTTGTTACGGTGGCGCTCGTGACTGATACCACCATTCCCAGCGTCGCGATGCGCGACGGCAACCAGATCCCCCAGCTCGGATTCGGCGTCTGGCAGGTTCCGGACGACCAGGCGCAGGTCGCCACCGAGGAGGCCCTCCGGGTCGGCTACCGGCTGCTGGACACCGCGGCGGTGTACCGCAACGAGAGCGGCGTCGGCCGGGCGATCGCCGCCGCCGGCGTGCCGCGCGAGGAGCTGTTCGTCACCACCAAGCTGTGGAACGCCGACCAGGGCTACGACTCCACCCTGCGCGCCTTCGACGTCTCCATGCAGAAGCTCGGCCTGGAGACCCTGGACCTCTACCTGATCCACTGGGCCTGCCCGCGTGCCGACCGGTACCTGGACAGCTGGAAGGCGTTTGCTGCCCTTGCCGAGTCCGGCCGGGTGCGCTCCATCGGCGTCTCCAACTTCCACCGCACCGAGCTGGAGCGGATCATCGACGAGACCGGTGTGGTCCCGGTGGTGAACCAGATCGAGGTGCACCCCTACCTGCAGCAGACCGAGATGCGGGCGCTGAACGCCGAGCACGGCATCCTCACCGAGGCCTGGTCTCCGCTGGGCTCCGGGCACGGTCTCCTGGACGACCCGGTGCTGACGCAGATCGCCGAGCGGCACGGGGCCACCCCCGCCCAGGTGGTGCTGGCCTGGCACCTGCAGATCGGCAACGTGGTGATCCCCAAGTCGGTGACCCCCTCGCGGATCGCGGAGAACTTCAAGGCGCCCTCGGTCACGCTGTCCGCCGAGGACCTGGAGCAGATCGCCACGCTGGACAACGGCACCCGCTACGGCGGTAACCCCTCCACCGCGCACTTCGGCCTGCGGGAGTTCGCCGACGACTGACGCGCCACCCGGCCCGCGCACCCGGGACACCTGACATTGCTCGTCGATCTGGTCACCCAGCGTGGCCAGGTCGACGAGCAATTTCGTCCCTGGGGGCAGGGAGGGGCTCAGACCCAGCTGGGCAGCAGCATGTGCAGGCGCCAGAACCAGTACGGCACCCACTGGTTGGACCAGATCGGCCAGTAGAACGCGGCCACCAGCACCGCCAGCACCACGATCCCCGCGGCGGTCCAGATCCCCGGCCGCCGCTCGCGCAGCGGCCAGCTCGGTCTGCCGACCAGCGTGGCCAGCGCGAACGTCAGCGCCAGCGCCACGAACGGGGCCAGCGCCACGGTGTAGAAGGTGAAGATGGTGCGCTCGGCGTAGGCGAACCAGGGCAGGTAGGTGGCGCCGTACCCAGCGAGCACCGCCCAGGCGCGCCAGTCGCGGTGCCGCACCGCCAACCAGAGCACCAGCAGCAGCGCCAGCGCCCCGCCCCACCACACCACCGGGTTGCCCAGGGAGGTGATCGCGCCCACGCACCGGCTCGCCCCGCACAGGTCCATCGAGGTGCCGTCCTGCACGTCCCGCCAGGCGAACGAGGTGGGCCGCCACTGGACCAGCCAGCCCAGCGGGTGGGACATGTAGGTGTGCTCGGTGGTGAGGTTGTTGTGGAAGTGCCACATCTTCAGGTGGTACTCCCACCAGGAGTTCAACCAGTCCGGCATCCAGGTGCGCTGCGGATGGTCGGCCACGGCGTTCACCTCGGTGGCCCACTGCCGGTTGTAGGAGCGGGGGTTCAGCCACCACGGCAGCCAGGTGAGCACGTAGACCGCCGCCGCGGTGGGCACCAGCACCAGGAACGAGCGCACCCCGTCGCGCACCAGCCCTGCCCCGGCCCACAGCCGCACGGACAGCTCCCGCCGCGCGGTGACCGACCAGGCGACGGCCACGATCCCGAACACCGCCAGAGCGTAGATCCCGGACCACTTCACCCCGGTGGCCAGGCCCAGGCACACGCCGGCCACCAGCAGCCAGGGCCGCAGCCCGGCCGGTGGCCCCCACGGGTCGCCGTAGCCGCCGCGGGCGGCGAGCTCCTCGGCGGCCCGGGCAGCCAGGCGTCGTCGGTGCTGCTCGCGGTCCAGCAGCAGCGCCCCGAACGCAGCCAGCACCCAGAACTGCAGGAAGATGTCCAGGATCGAGATCCGGGAGAGCACGATGTGCTCGCCGTCGACGGCCAGCAGCAGCGCGGCGGTGCAGCCGAGCAGGCTGGAGGAGAACAGCCGGCGCGCGATCCGGGCGAGCAGCAGCACCGAGAGCGTGCCGATCACGGCGGCGCTGATCCGCCAGCCCCACGGGTTCTCCGGGCCGAGCAGGCGCATCCCGATCGCGATCATCCACTTGCCCACGCTCGGGTGCACCACGTAGTCCGCGGTGGTGTTCAGGTCGGAGAAGTCCCCGGCGGCGAAGTTCTCGTCCGGATCCTCGTTCCAGTCGCCCTCGTAGCCCAGGGTGAGCAGGGAGTAGGCCTGCTTGACGTAGTAGGTCTCGTCGAAGACCAACCGGTCCGGCCGTTCCAGGTGCACCAGCCGGAGCACGCCGGCCACCGCCGTCACCAGCAGTGTCCCGACCCAGCCCCACAGCCGGGAGGCGGGTGTGGGGGGCAGCAGGCGGTCCTCCAGCGCGGTGCGGATCTCGGTGGCGGAGGTGTGGGTGTCCGGGAGCCCGGGGCGGCGGGCCAGGGTCCGCAGCTGCTGCCAGCGGCTCGGCACCGGGGCGGCGTGCCGGGCACTCACGGCGCCGGTCGCGCTGCTGGGTGCCGTGCGCGTCGGGTCCGCGGGAGTGGGCCGATCTGCGGTGCCGGCGGCGGTCGGCCCGCCCGGGGAGCCCGCGGCGGTCGGCCCGCACGGGGAGCCCGCGGTGGTGGGCGTGGTTGCGGAGCCTGAGGTCGACGGCGTGGGGTCGCCTTCGCGCGTCATCCCCTCCTTCG
>CAZMDO010000027.1:17039-18345 GCA_964564445.1 uncultured Ruaniaceae bacterium
GCGGAGCCTGAGGTCGACGGCGTGGGGTCGCCTTCGCGCGTCATCCCCTCCTTCGCGCCCTCTGCTCTCACGCCCGCCAGTGTAGGGCGGGAGAGCCCCGGTGCCGGGCCGCACGCGGCTACACTGCACAGGGCCCTGGACGAGCTGGAGGATGGCGTGGCGAAGCTTCACTTCAAGTACGGCGCCATGAACAGCGGGAAGTCCGACACCCTGATCAAGACCGCCTACAACTACCAGGAGCGGGGCCTGCGGATCCTGGTGATCAAGCCGGCCACGGACACCAAGTCCGGTGATGCCGTCGTCGCCCGCGGCGGCGCCTCCCGGCCGGTGGACATCCTCGCCCACACCGGTGAGGACCTGCGCGCGCTGATCCTGCAGGCCCAGGAGGGCACCGGTCGCTTCACCGGGCTGTGGGACCCGGGCGAGGGGGAGGTGGCACCGATCGCGTGCGTGCTGGTGGACGAGGCGCAGTTCCTCGACGAGGAGCAGATCGACCAGCTCTTCGAGGTCGCCAAGAGCGACGGGATCAGCGTGATCTGCTACGGCCTGCGCACCGACTTCCTCACCCGCGTGTTCCCCGGTTCCCGGCGCCTGTTCGAGCTCGCCGACAACTTCGAGAAGCTGCCCACGATGTGCCGGTGCGGCTCCCAGGCGGAGTTCAACTGCCGCCGGGTGGGCGGGGCGTTCGTGTTCGAGGGTGACGTGGTGGCCATCGACGGTGAGGACGTGATCAGCTACGAGTCGCTGTGCGGCACCTGCTACCGGCGCGAACGGGAGAAGGCCTCATGAGCGCCCCTGCACCGGCCGGCAGGATCGTGCTGGCCGCCACCCCGATCGGTGATGTGGAGGACGCCTCCCCGCGGCTGGTGCGCCTGCTCGGTGAGGCGGACCTGGTCGCCGCGGAGGACACCCGCCGGCTGCGCGCCCTCGCCGCCCGGCTCGGGGTGCAGGTGGGCGCCCGGGTGCTCAGCTACCACGAGCACAACGAGGCCGCCCGCACCGAGGCGGTGCTGCAGGCAGCCGCCGACGGCGGCACCGTGCTGGTGGTCACCGACGCGGGTATGCCCGCCGTCTCCGACCCGGGGTTCCGGCTGGTGCGCGCCGCCGCCGAGGCCGGGGTGCAGGTGACCGCGGCCCCGGGACCGAGCGCCGCACTGACCGCCCTGGCGCTCTCCGGCCTGCCCAGCGACCGGTTCTGCTTCGAGGGCTTCCCGCCGCGCAAGCCCGGTGAGCGGGACCGGGCGCTGGCCGCGCTGGCCACCGAGGTGCGCACGATGATCTTCTTCGAGTCCCCGCACCGGATCGC
>CAZMDO010000028.1:0-18182 GCA_964564445.1 uncultured Ruaniaceae bacterium
GAGGAGATGCACCAGGAGCGCCAGCGGGAGCGCGACGAGCAGGCGCGGGACTAGCCGGCGTCCGCGGCGAACGGACCGATCACCGGGTTCCAGCCCCGGATGCTGCGCCGGGTGATCAGCCCCGCCCGGTGGAACGGGTCGGCATCGAGCAGCGCCTCGGCGGCCGCAGCGTCCTCGGCGACGATGAGCAGCAGGGCGCCGGGTGCCTCGCCCACCCACGGGCCGGAGGCGAGCAGCCGGCCCTGGTCGAGCAGCTCGCGCAGGAAGGCACGGTGCTCGGGCCGGATCCGGTCGGACTCCGCGCTGCGGTCGGCATCGTAGGTGTACTCGACGGCGAAGGTGCTCATGGCCAGCCAGGGTACTCCGGGCAGCGTGGTCACCAGCCGCGCGCCCGCCACTCGGGCAGTGCCGGGTGCTCGGCGCCCAGGGTGGTGTTGTCCCCGTGCCCGGGGAGCACCACCGTCTCGTCGGGGTAGACCTCGAACAGCCGCTCGGTCACGTCCGCGATCAGCTGCTGGAAGTCCGCGGCCGACCAGGTCCGGCCCACCCCACCGGGGAACAGGCTGTCACCGGTGAAGACCAGGGGAGGGACGCCGTCGACGGTGAGGGCGAGGGCCACCGACCCGGGCGTGTGCCCACGCAGGGCGACCACGTCCAGCACCAGGGAGCCGACGGCGATCGTGTCCCCGTGCCGCAAGCGGCGGTCGGCGGGCACCGGCAGGTGGTCGGCATCGGGCTCGCCGGCCAGGACAGGTGCGCCGGTGCGAGCAGCGACCGCGGCCAGTGCGCCGGTGTGGTCGGCGTGCCGGTGGGTGGTGACGATGCCGACCAGGTCGCCGGTGGCGGCGTCGAGCAGGTCCAGCAGGCGGGGCGGGTCGTCGGCGGCGTCGATGAGCAGATGGTCGCCGGTGCCGAGGTCGAGGACCAGGTAGGCGTTGTTGTCCATCGCCGAGACGCTCGCCTTGTGCACCTCGGCGTGGGCGGTGCGCCAGACGGCGGCCGGGCCGCCGCGCTGCACGTGGCCAGGGACGAACGGGGTGCCGGTGGTCTCAGGTCGGTTCGCGGTCATGGCAGCAGGGTCTCACCGAGCGGCGTCGGGTTCACGGCGATCTCCCAGCGGAACCCGTCCGGGTCGGTGAAGTAGCCGGAGTAGCCGCCCCAGTCCCGGTGGGTGCCGGCGGACACTGTGGCGCCGGCGGCGCGGGCGACCTCGAGCACGCCGTCCACCTCGGCAACGGTGGCGAGGTTGTGTGCCAGCGTGATCGGCGGGGTGCCCCCGCGGGTGACCGGCCCGATCTCCGCCTCGGCGGCGTCACGCTGCCACAACGAGAGCAGCAGACGCTCGCCCACCCGGATCATCAGGACCTCCCCGGGCACGTCGACCTCGGCCGGCCAGCCCAAGCCGGTGGTGTAGAAGGTGCGGGTCCGGTCCAGGTCGTCGACCACCAGGGTGATCAGGCTCAGCCGTGGGTCCATGGCGGGCAGTCTGGCAGGCAGCAGCGGCGTCCTGTGAGCGAACACGCACCTAGAACGCTTGTACGATGTCGGTGGGTCGGCCTACCATGGCACGCGTGAGTGACTCCCTCCTGGTTCGCGGCGCGCGCGAGCACAACCTCCAAGACGTCGACCTCGACCTTCCCCGGGACCGGCTGATCGTGTTCACCGGCCTGTCCGGGTCGGGCAAGTCGTCGCTGGCGTTCGACACGATCTTCGCCGAGGGGCAGCGCCGGTACGTGGAGTCGCTGTCCGCCTACGCCCGCCAGTTCCTCGGCCAGATGGACAAGCCGGACGTGGACTTCATCGAGGGGCTGTCCCCGGCGGTCTCCATCGACCAGAAGTCGACCAACCGCAACCCGCGCTCGACCGTGGGCACGATCACCGAGGTGTACGACTACCTCCGGCTGCTGTTCTCCCGCGCCGGCACCCCGCACTGCCCGGTGTGTGGTGAGCAGGTCGTGGCGCAGACCCCGCAGCAGATCGTCGACCGGCTCCGAGAGATGCCGGAGGGCACCCGGTTCCAGGTGCTGGCACCGATGGTGCGCGGCCGCAAGGGGGAGTACTCCGAGCTGTTCCGGGACCTGCAGTCGCGCGGGTTCGCCCGTGCCGTGGTGGACGGGGAGCTGGTCCAGCTGGCCGATCCGCCCACGCTGGAGAAGAAGCTCAAGCACACCATCGACGTGGTGGTGGACCGGCTCGTGGTGCGGGAGAGCATCCGGCAGCGGCTCACCGACTCGGTGGAGACCGCCCTCGCCCTGGCCGACGGGCTGGTGGTCGCCGACTTCGTGGACCTGGATGCCGACGACCCGGAGCGGCAGCGGCGGTTCTCCCAGAAGCGGGCCTGCCCGAACGACCACCCGCTCGCCCTGGAGGAGATGGAGCCGCGCACCTTCTCCTTCAACGCCCCCTACGGCGCCTGCCCGGAGTGCACCGGGATCGGCACCCGGCTGGAGGTGGATCCCGACCTGGTGGTCCCGGACGAGGAGCTGAGCCTGGCCGAGGGCGCGGTGGCGCCGTGGGCCAGCGGCAGCTCGCAGTACTTCGACCGGATCCTCACCGCGCTCGGTGAGGACCTCGGCTTCTCCGTGGACGTGCCCTGGCGGGCGCTGCCGAAGCGCGCCAAGGACGCGGTGCTCTACGGCAAGGACCACAAGGTGCACGTGCGCTACCGGAACCGGTGGGGCCGGGAGCGGTCCTACTCCACCGGGTTCGAAGGAGTCATCGCCTTCCTCGAGCGCCGGCACAACGAGACCGAGTCCGAGTGGTCCCGGGACAAGTACGAGGAGTACATGCGGGAGGTGCCGTGCCCGGCCTGCCAGGGTGCCCGGCTCAAGCCCGAGGTGCTCGCGGTGACCGTGGGCGGGAAGTCGATCGCGCAGGTGTGCGACCTGTCCATCCGGGAGTCGAAGGCGTTCCTGGACTCCCTGGAGCTCGGTGAGCGGGAGGCTGCGATCGCCGGCCAGGTGCTCAAGGAGATCCACGCCCGGCTCGGCTTCCTGCTCGACGTCGGCCTGGACTACCTGAGCATGTCCCGCCCGGCGGCCACCCTCTCCGGCGGTGAGGCGCAACGCATCCGGCTGGCCACCCAGATCGGCTCCGGCCTGGTGGGTGTGCTGTACGTGCTGGACGAGCCGAGCATCGGCCTGCACCAGCGGGACAACCGGCGCCTGATCGAGACCCTGACCCGGTTGCGGGACCTGGGCAACACGCTGATCGTCGTCGAGCACGACGAGGACACCATCAGGACCGCCGACTGGATCGTGGACATCGGCCCCGGCGCCGGCGAGCAGGGCGGGCACATCGTGCACTCCGGCGACTACGCCGGGCTGCTCGAGGCCCCCGACTCGCTCACCGGCGCCTACCTGGCCGGCCGGCGCAGCATCCCCGTCCCGGCGCAGCGCCGCACCCCCGACACCGACCGGTGGGTGACCGTGCACGGGGCGCGGGAGAACAACCTGCGCGGCATCGACGTGTCCTTCCCACTGGGCACCCTCACCGCGGTCACCGGTGTGTCCGGGTCCGGAAAGTCCACCCTGGTGAACGCGATCCTGTACAACGTGCTCGCGAACGAGCTGAACGGCGCCCGGCACGTGCCCGGCCGGCACCAGCGGGTCACCGGCCTGGACGGCCTGGACAAGGTCGTGCACGTGGACCAGAGCCCGATCGGCCGCACGCCGCGGTCCAACCCGGCCACCTACACCGGGGTGTGGGACCACATGCGCCGGCTGTTCGCCGAGACCACCGAGGCGAAGGTCCGCGGCTACACCCCCGGCCGGTTCTCCTTCAACGTCAAGGGCGGGCGCTGCGAGGCCTGCCACGGCGACGGCACGCTGAAGATCGAGATGAACTTCCTGCCGGACGTGTACGTGCCCTGCGAGGTGTGCCACGGTGCCCGGTACAACCGGGAGACCCTCGAGGTGCACTACAAGGGCAAGACCGTGGCCGAGGTGCTAGACATGCCGATCGCCGAGGCCGCCGAGTTCTTCGCCGCGGTCCCGGCGATCGCCCGGCACCTGCACACGCTGGTGGACGTGGGCCTGGGCTACGTGCGCCTGGGCCAGCCGGCACCGACCCTCTCCGGTGGTGAGGCCCAGCGGGTCAAGCTGGCCTCCGAGCTGCAGAAGCGGTCCACCGGGCGCACCGTGTACGTGCTCGACGAGCCCACCACCGGGCTGCACTTCGAGGACATCCGCAAGCTGATGGGCGTGCTGCAGCACCTGGTGGAGAAGGGCAACACGGTCATCGTCATCGAGCACAACCTGGACGTGATCAAGAATGCCGACTGGGTGATCGACATGGGCCCGGAGGGCGGCTCCGGCGGTGGCATGGTGGTCGCCGAGGGCACCCCGGAGGACCTGGCGAAGGTGACCGCCTCGCACACCGGGCACTTCCTCGCCGAGATCCTCGGCACCGACGCCACCGCGGACCTGCGCCCGGTCACCGCCGTGGCCGCCCTGGCCAAGCCGAAGGCTCGCTCCGCCCGGCGCAAGGCGGCCGCAGCCAAGGGCAAGGCCCGGCGGGAGAAGTCCGCCGCGTCCGCCTGAGTGCTGGCCGCGCTACGCCCTGGCCGCCACCTGCGTGGTCAGCGGCGCGTGCCGCACCGGGAAGTTCACCGAGCGGGCGATGAAGCAGTGGTCGTGCGCCTGCTGGTGCAGGTCGGCGACCACGCTCTCGGCCACCGGCTCGGCTACCTCGATCTTCGGGTGCAGCACCACCTCGGTGAACTGCCCGGCGCCGGCCACCTCCACCCGCATCGTGCCGGTGGCCCGGTCGGTGTAGCCGGTCACGACCACGCCGGCCATCGCCGCCTTGTGCAGGAACCAGAGCATGTGGCACTGCGCCAGTGCCGCCACGAACAGGTCCTCCGGCGAGTACCGCTCCACGTCGCCGCGGAAGGCGACGTCGGCCGAGCCCGGCAGCGGCGGCTTGCCCTCGATCCGGACCACGTGGTCGCGCCCGTAGGAGGTGTAGGACTCCGTGCCGTGGTCTCCGGCGCCGGTCCAGTCCACGATGACTGAATACGTGTGAAGGGGTCCCATTCCCACACGCTAGCGCGAACTAGGCTGGAGGGCATGGCCGACCCGAGCACCTACCGTCCCAAGCCGGGAGAGATCCCCACGGATCCGGGGGTCTACCGGTTCCGGGACGCCCACGGCCGGGTCATCTACGTGGGCAAGGCGAAGAACCTGCGGGCCCGCCTGTCCAGCTACTTCCAGAACGTCGCCGGGCTGCACCCGCGCACCCAGCAGATGGTCACCACGGCGGCCAGCGTGGAGTGGACCGTGGTGGCCACCGAGGTGGAGTCCCTCGCCCTGGAGTACTCCTGGATCAAGACCTACGACCCGCGGTTCAACGTCAAGTACACCGACGACAAGTCCTACCCCTACCTCGCCGTGACGATGAGCGAGGAGGTGCCCCGGGTGCTGGTCACCCGTGGGGCCAAGCGCAAGGGCAACCGGTACTTCGGCCCGTACTCGCACGCCTGGGCGATCCGGGAGACCGTGGACCTGCTGCTGCGGGTGTTCCCGATCCGGTCCTGCTCCAAGGGGGTCTACAACCGGGCCCAGCAGTCCGGCCGGCCGTGCCTGCTCGGCTACATCGACAAGTGTGCCGCACCGTGCGTCGGCCGGATCTCCATCGAGGACCACCGGGCGATGGCCGAGGAGTTCTGCGACTTCATGGCCGGGCAGACCGGCCCGTACGTGCGCCGGCTGGAGCGGGAGATGAAGCAGGCCTCCGCCGAGCTGGACTTCGAGCGTGCCGCGCGGCTGCGTGACGACCTGGCCGCCCTGACCAAGGTGGTGGAGAAGAACGCGGTGGTGCTGCCCGACGGCACGAACGCGGACGTGTTCGCCATGGCGGCCGACGAGCTGGAGGCCTCGGTGCAGGTGTTCCACGTGCGCGGCGGGCGCATCCGCGGCCAGCGCGGCTGGGTCACCGAACGGGTGGAGGCGATCACCGAGGCGGAGCTGGTGGAGCGCCTGCTGGAGCAGGTGTACGGCGACCTGGCCGACGACGCGGACGGGGCGCACACGGTGCCCCGGGAGATCATCGTGCCGGTGCTGCCGGAGAACCTGGAGCAGGTGAGCGCCTGGCTGCGCGGCATCCGGGGGGCGAAGGTCCACATCCACGTGGCCCAGCGCGGCGACAAGCGTGCCCTGGCCCGCACCGTGGCGCAGAACGCCGAGCACGCCCTGGCGCTGC
This sequence comes from uncultured Ruaniaceae bacterium, assembly GCA_964564445.1. Taxonomy (GTDB): domain Bacteria; phylum Actinomycetota; class Actinomycetes; order Actinomycetales; family Beutenbergiaceae; genus Ruania. The sequence continues at coordinate 6,202 of CAZMDO010000028.1, forward strand.
ACAAGACCCGCCGGGCCGGCGACCTGACCGCCCGCTCCCAGGCGCTGGCGGAGCTGACCGAGTACCTCGGACTTCCGGAGTCCCCGCTGCGCATCGAGTGCTACGACATCTCCCACACCCAGGGCACCGAGCAGGTCGGCTCGATGGTGGTCTTCGAGGACGGCCTGCCGCGCAAGAGCGAGTACCGGCACTTCGTGGTCCGCGGCCCGGACGGCACCGGCGCCCGGGACGACACCGAGGCGATGAACGAGGTGCTCACCCGCCGGTTCCGCCGTTACCTCGCCGAGCAGCAGGGCGTGGCCGAGGGGGACGTGGACGCCGCCGAGGACGGGGAGCAGGTGAGCGGCACCGGGGTGCCCACCGCGGTGGCGGCCAAGCGCCGGTTCGCCTACCCGCCGCAGCTGGTGGTGGTCGACGGCGGAGCTCCCCAGGTCGCGGCCGCCCACCTGGCGCTGGGCGAGCTGGGCATCTCGGAGGTGTCCGTGGTCGGCCTGGCCAAGCGCCTCGAGGAGGTCTGGTTGCCGGGGGAGGAGTTCCCGGTGGTGCTGCCCCGCACCAGCGACGGGCTGTTCCTGCTGCAACGGCTGCGGGACGAGGCGCACCGGTTCGCCATCACCCACCACCGCAAGCGCCGCGGCAAGGGGATGACCCGGTCCGCCCTGGACGCGGTGCCGGGCCTGGGACCGAAGCGGCAGGCGGCGCTGCTGCGCCAGTTCGGCTCGGTGCGGGCGCTCACCGAAGCGGAGGTGAGCGAGATCGCCGAGGTGCCCGGTATCGGTCCCGCCCTGGCCGCCACCATCTCTGCTGCGCTGCGTGCGACCACAGCGGCCGACGCGCCCGCGCAGGACGTGCCATCCTGAGTCCATGAGCGAGGAGACTCGGCCCGAGCCGCCCCCGACCGTCCCGCAGGGCATCCCGCTGCTCGACGAGTCCGCGCCGCCGCCGACCGACGACCGCCCGGAGGTGCTGATCATCACCGGGATGTCCGGGGCCGGCCGGTCCCGGACCGCCGCGGTGCTGGAGGACCAGGACTGGTACGTGGTGGACAACCTGCCACCGCGGATGCTGCTCGCCCTCGCCGGGATGATGACGCAGACCGATGGTGGCGTGCGCCGCCTGGCGGCCGTGGTGGACGTGCGCTCCCGGGAGTTCTTCGCCGACCTGGTGCAGGTGCTCGGCGACCTGCGCAGCGCCCGGCTGGACTACCGGATCGTGTTCCTGGACGCCTCCGACGAGGCGCTGGTGCGCCGGTTCGAGCAGGTGCGCCGTCCGCACCCGCTGCAGGGGGATGGCCGGATGCTCGACGGCATCGGCCAGGAGCGCCGGCTGCTGGCGCACCTGCGTTCGCGGGCCGACGTGACGATCGACACCAGCGACCTGTCCGTGCACGACCTGGCCCGCGCGGTGCGGGACATGGTGGCCACCGAGACCGAGACCACGCTGCGAATCACCACCGTCTCCTTCGGGTTCAAGTACGGGCTGCCGCTGGACGCCGACCACGTGGTGGACGTGCGGTTCCTGAAGAACCCGTACTGGGTGACCGAGCTGCGCCACCTGACCGGCAAGGACGAGCCGGTGCGTGACTACGTGCTCGGCCTGCAGGGCGCGGAGGACTTCGTGGCGGCGTACGTGGCCGCAATCAACCCGGTGCTGGACGGGTACGTGGTGGAGCAGAAGCCGTACGTGACCATCGCCGTCGGCTGCACCGGCGGCAAGCACCGCTCGGTGGCCATCTCCGAGGCGATCGCCACCCGGCTGCGCTCCGAGGGCCGCACCGTGCGCACCGTGCACCGGGACCTGGGGCGGGAATGAGGATCGGCATGCCCCCGGTACGGGCCTACCGGCGCGACGACCGGCCCCGCGTGGTCGCCCTCGGCGGCGGGCACGGCCTGGCCGCCACCCTCGGTGCGCTGCGGCACGTGACCACCGAGGTGACCGCCGTGGTCACGGTGGCCGACGACGGCGGTTCCTCCGGTCGGCTGCGGCAGGAGCTGGGTGTGCTGCCCCCCGGCGACCTGCGGATGGCGCTCTCGGCGCTGTGCGACACCTCGGACTGGGGGCACGTGTGGCGGGACGTGCTGCAGCACCGGTTCGTCTCGCCCGGGCCGCTGGACGGGCACGCGGTCGGCAACCTGCTCATCGCCACGGTCTGGGAGCTGCTCGAGGACCCGGTCGCCGGTCTGGACCTGATCGGGGAGCTGCTCGGCGCCAAGGGCCGGGTGCTGCCGATGGCCTCGGTGCCGCTGGACATCGAGGCGGACGTGGTGCTCGGCGACGGTCCGCACGCCCCGCACTCGCTGGTGCGCGGGCAGTCCCGGCTGGCGGTGACCGCCGGCCGGGTGGAACGGGTGCGGCTGATCCCGGCCGAGCCGCCCGCCTGCGCGGAGGCGGTGGCGGCGATCCGCGCCGCCGACTGGGTGATCCTCGGCCCCGGGTCCTGGTTCACCTCGGTGATGCCGCACCTGCTCGTCCCGGACGTCGCCGCCGCCCTGCACGAGACCGCCGCCCGGCGGGTGCTCACCCTGAACCTGTCCGCCCAGGACGGGGAGACCACCGGCTACAGCGCCGCCGACCACCTGCGCTCGCTCACCGACTACGCCCCCGACCTGCGCCTGGACGTGGTGCTCGCCGACCCCTCCTCGGTACAGGACCTGGACGACCTCACCCGCAGCGCGCAGTCCCTCGGGGCGCGGCTACTCTTGCGTCAGGTGAGCGAGGGCGACGGCACTCCGCGGCACGACACGCTGCGGCTGGCCGCCGCCTACTCGGATGCGTTCGAACGGTTCCTGGGCGACGTCGGAGAGAGGTCAGGATGAATGGCAGGATGGCGCTCATGTCATTGACCGCCGACGTGAAGGACGAGCTGGCCCGGCTCCGGGTGGACAAGATGTCCGCCCGCAAGGCCGAGGTCGCCGCCACGCTGCGGTTCGCCGGGGGCCTGCACATCATCTCCGGACGGATCGTCGTGGAGGCCGAGCTGGACACCGGGGTGGCCGCGCGCCGGCTGCGCCAGACGATCCACGAGGTGTACGGCCACGCCAGCGAGGTGATCGTGGTCTCCGGCGGCGCCCTGCGCCGCGGGAACCGGTACGTGGTCCGGGTGGTGACGGGGGGAGAGGCGCTCGCCCGGCAGACCGGGCTGCTCGACTCCCGGGGACGGCCGGTGCGCGGGCTGCCCCCGCACGTGGTGAATGCCAGCGTAGGGGACGCCGTCGCCGCCTGGCGCGGGGCGTTCCTGGCGCACGGCTCGCTGACCGAGCCGGGCCGCTCCTCGGCGCTGGAGGTGACCTGCCCCGGACCGGAGGCGGCGCTGGCGCTGGTCGGTGCGGCGCGCCGGCTCGGTGTGCCGGCCAAGGCGCGGGAGGTGCGCGGGGTGGACCGGGTGGTGATCCGGGACGGGGACGCGATCAGCGCGCTGCTCACCCGGATGGGCGCCCACGACGCGGTGATCGCCTGGGAGGAGCGCCGCATCCGCCGGGAGGTGCGCGGCACCGCGAACCGGCTGGCGAACTTCGACGACGCCAACCTGCGCCGCTCCGCACAGGCCGCGGTGGCCGCCGGTGCCCGGGTGGAGCGGGCCTTCGAGCTGCTCGGTGACGACGTGCCCGAGCACCTGCAGCAGGCCGGCCGGCTGCGGCTGGAGAACAAGCAGGCCAGCCTGGAGGAGCTCGGCCAGCTGTCCGACCCGCCGCTGACCAAGGACGCGATCGCCGGCCGTATCCGGCGACTGCTCGCGATGGCCGACAAGCGGGCGCACGAGCTCGGTGTGCCGGACACGGAGAGCAACCTCACCCAGGACATGCTCGATATGTGATCGCGGTCACCCTTGACCGGAACGAGAACGGACCTTGGCGTCCGCCGGGTGTACCGTAGATCCTGCGGTGAACGCCCACTCCGGCCGCCCTGGTCGGAAGCGCTCCGCATGCCAAGGCTCCCCTGGGGAGACGCGCCATCGGCGCAACCCGTAACCAGACGCTATGCGCGCACCGAGCGCGCCAGGAGGAAAACGTGACCATCCGCGTCGGCATCAACGGCTTCGGCCGTATCGGACGGAACTTCTTGCGGGCAGTGCTCGCCAGCGGTGCGGACATCGAGATCGTCGGTGTGAACGACCTGACCGACAACGCCTCGCTCGCTCACCTGCTCAAGTACGACTCGATCCTCGGCAAGCTGGCCGAGGAGGTCTCCCACGACGAGTCCTCGATCACCGTCGGCAACCAGACCTTCAAGGCCTTCGAGGAGCGCGACCCGGCGAACCTGCCGTGGGGCGAGATCGGTGCCGACATCGTCATCGAGTCCACCGGGATCTTCACCGACGCGAACAAGGCGAAGGCGCACCTGGATGCCGGCGCCAAGAAGGTGATCATCTCCGCCCCGGCGAAGAACGAGGACGCCACCTTCGTGGTCGGTGTGAACCACACCAGCTACGACCCGGCCGCCCACCACATCGTCTCGAACGCCTCCTGCACCACCAACTGCCTGGCCCCGCTGGCCAAGGCGCTCAACGACAGCATCGGCATCGTCCGGGGTCTGATGACCACGGTTCACGCTTACACCGCGGACCAGAACCTGCAGGACGGGCCGCACCGCGACCCGCGCCGGGCCCGGGCCGCCGCGCTGAACATCATCCCGACCACCACCGGTGCCGCCAAGGCGGTCTCGCTGGTGCTGCCCGAGCTCGCCGGCAAGCTGGACGGGTTCGCGCTGCGCGTGCCGGTGCCGGTCGGCTCGGCCACCGACCTGACCTTCACCGCCTCCCGCGAGGTGACCGTCGAGGAGGTGAACGCCGCCGTCAAGGCCGCCGCCGAGTCCGAGGACCTCAAGGGCATCCTGGTCTACTCGGAGGACCCGCTGGTCTCCGCCGACATCACCGGCGACCCGGCCTCGAGCATCTTCGACGCCGGCATGACCCGGGTGATCGGCGACCAGGTGAAGGTCGTCTCCTGGTACGACAACGAGTGGGGCTTCTCCCAGCGCATGGTGGACCTCACCAGCTACATCGGCGAGCGGCTCTGAGCATCGCTGCCGCATGACTCGCGCCCGCGTGCCAGTGCGCACGCGGGCGCGAGTCGTGTCCACCCCGCCCCACCCGCCACCTCGACCAGCACAGCAGCAAGGGAAGACAGCTATGAAGACCATCGATGACCTCGGCGACCTGCGCGGCAAGCGCGTCCTCGTGCGCTCCGACTTCAACGTGCCCCTGGACGGCACCACGATCACCGACGACGGTCGCATCCGCGCCGCCCTGCCCACCCTGCGGCGCCTCGTCGAGGCCGGCGCCAAGGTGATCGTCACCGCGCACCTGGGCCGTCCGAAGGGCACCGTGGACCCGGCCTTCTCCCTGGCCCCGGTGGCCACCCGGCTCGGCGAGCTGCTCGGTGCCCCGGTCACCCTCGCCCCGGACACCATCGGCGAGGGCGCCCGGGCGGCCGCGGCCGACCTGGCCGACGGGCAGGTGCTGCTGCTGGAGAACATCCGCTTCGATCCCCGGGAGACGTCCAAGGACGAGGCCGAGCGAGGCGCGCTGGCTCAGGACCTGGCCGCCCTTGCTGATGTCTTCGTCTCCGACGGGTTCGGGGTGGTGCACCGCAAGCAGGCCAGCGTCTACGACGTCGCCAAGGTGCTGCCCAGCGCCGTCGGCTCCCTGGTGCAGACCGAGGTGGAGGCGCTGCGCCGGGCGACCGTGGACCCCGAGCGCCCCTACGTGGTGGTGCTCGGCGGGTCGAAGGTCTCCGACAAGCTCGGGGTGATCGCCAACCTGCTCACCAAGGCCGACCGGCTGCTCATCGGCGGCGGCATGGTGTTCACCTTCCTCGCCGCCCAGGGCTACCGCGTGGGCGGGTCGCTGCTCGAGGAGGACCAGATCGACACGGTGAAGGGGTACCTGGCCACGGCCGCCGACCGCGGCGTGCAGATCGTGCTGCCCACCGACATCGTCGTGGCCCCGGAGTTCAAGGCGGACTCGCCGGCCACCGTGGTCGCTGCCGACGACATGCCTGCCGACCAGATCGGCCTGGACATCGGCCCCGAGGCCGGGGAGCAGTTCCGGGCGGCGATCCTGGACGCCAAGACCGTGGTCTGGAACGGCCCGATGGGTGTGTTCGAGTTCGACGCCTTCGCCGGTGGCACCAAGGCCGTGGCCCAGGCGATGGTCGAGGCCACCGCCCGCGGCGCGTTCTCCATCGTCGGCGGCGGGGACTCCGCCGCGGCGGTGCGCATCCTCGGCTTCGACTCCGACGGCTTCAGCCACATCTCCACCGGCGGCGGCGCCTCCCTGGAGTTCCTCGAGGGCAAGACGCTGCCCGGTATCGACGTCCTGAACTGACCCGCCCACGCGAAAGGCAACGACCGATGGCTACCAGCCGCACCCCGCTGATGGCGGGCAACTGGAAGATGAACCTCGACCACCACGAGGCCACCCACCTGGTGCAGAAGCTCGCCTGGACCCTCAAGGACGCCAAGCACGACTTCGACGCCGTGGAGGTGGTGGTCTGCCCGCCGTTCACCGACCTGCGCTCGGTGCAGACCCTCGTGGACGCCGACAAGCTGCAGATCGGCTACGGCGCGCAGGACATCTCCGCCCACGAGAAGGGCGCCTACACCGGTGAGATCTCCGCGACCATGCTGGCCAAGCTCGGGGTGAGCTACGCCGTCGTGGGCCACTCGGAGCGCCGCCAGTACCACGGTGAGGACGACGCGCTGGTCGGCGGGAAGGCCCAGGCGGCCCTGGCCGCCGACATCACCCCGATCATCTGCGTGGGTGAGGGGCTCGAGGTGCGCCAGGCCGGCGAGCAGGTGCCCTACACCGTGGCCCAGGTGGACGGCGCGTACGCGGGCATCTCCGCCGAGGACGCCGCCCGCACCGTGGTCGCCTACGAGCCCGTCTGGGCCATCGGCACCGGTGAGGTCGCCACCCCGGAGGACGCGCAGGAGGTCTGTGCCGCCATCCGCGCCCGGCTCGCCGAGCTGTACTCGGTGGAGGTCGCCGCGGCCGTCCGGGTGCTCTACGGCGGATCGGTGAAGTCCGGGAACGTCGCCTCGATCATGGCGCAGGCGGACGTGGACGGTGCCCTGGTCGGCGGGGCGAGCCTGCAGGCGGAGGAGTTCGCCGCGATCGCCCGGTACTCCTCGCACCAGGTGGGTCTCTGACCCATCGGCGCACATCGCGTAGAATCACGTGAGTCCCAGGCGCGCCGATGCCGCGCGCGAGCCGTCCAGATGAGGAAGTACCCCAGGCCGTGACCATTCTGACCATCGTCCTTCAGGTCCTGCTGGTGATCACCAGCGCGATGCTGGTGCTGACCATCCTCATGCACAAGGGCAAGGGCGGAGGCCTGTCCGACATGTTCGGTGGCGGGCTCTCCTCCAGCCTCGGCTCCTCCGGCGTCGCCGAACGGAACCTGAACCGGATCACGGTCGGGTCCGCGATCGTCTGGGGCGTCGTCATCGTGCTGCTCGGTCTCGTGCAGCGGTTCGCGATCTGAGGAGCAGCATGGCAGGCGGAAGTGCGATCCGAGGGTCCCGCGTCGGAGCGGGCCCGATGGGCGAGGCAGAGCGCGGCGAGGCGGCGCCCCGGGTGTGGGTGTCCTACTGGTGCGCTGGTGGGCACGAGACCAGGCCCAGCTTCGCCGAGGAGCCCGGTCTGGCGGTCCCGGAGACCTGGGACTGCCCCCGTTGCGGGCTGCCGGCCGGGCAGGACCGGGAGAACCCGCCCTCGGCGCCGAGGAACGAGCCGTACAAGACGCACCTGGCCTACGTGAAGGAACGCCGCAGCGACGCCGAGGGCGCTGCCCTGCTGGACGAAGCGCTCGCTGCGCTGCGCGCCCGGCGTGGCGGCTGAGAACGCCTGGTAGGGGAGGGCACATGACACCTGCTGCCATCGTCATGGCCTGACCGTCAGGGGACGGCGCCGACGTCGGTGGCGCGGAGCTGACGCCTACCGGTGGCACCCGCCGCGTGAGCGCACCTGCGCAGCGTCGGCTGGTGACAGTGGCCGGGGAACCCGGTCGTGGTCCGGATCCGCCGTCGAGCATCCGCTCGGCGCGCGGTGAAGCAGGAACCGGAAGTAATCGCCCCTCGCGGTGAATCGCGTCCCTCGCTCCGCCAGCCCGCTTCCAGCGCTCCCGCAGGAGCGTCCCGGGCCACCTGGTCCGGCGGCGATGTCACACCCTCGCCCTAGCCTGGAACAACCGTTCGACCAGGTGGAGGGAGAAGGCATCATGAGCCAGCAGACGACGGGGCATCCTGCGGACGCGCACCCCGGAGAACCCAGGGAGGAACGGCCGCTGGCCCAGATCGCGGCGGACCTCGGCACGCTGGCCGCCGAGATCGCTGCGCACACCTGCCGGTTCCTGCAGGTGCTGGCCGAGTTCGACGCCCAGGACGGCTGGCGCGAGTACGCCGGCATGCGCTCCTGCACGCACTGGCTCTCCTGGCGGTGCGGCATGTCCGGCTCCACCGCACGCGAGCATCTCCGGGTCGCGCGTGCCCTGCGTGCGCTGCCCCTGACGCAGGCCGAGTTCGCCGCCGGCAGGCTGAGCTACTCCAAGGTGCGGGCGATCACGCGCGTGGGCACCGCGGCCAACGAGGACGAGCTCGTACAGGTGGCCCGGGCCGCCAGTGCGGTACAGCTGGACCGGCTGTGCGCGGGGGTCCGTGCTGGTGCGGCCCTCGACGACGTCAACGCCCGGCACCGGCGCCGTCGCCTGTCCTATCGGGTCGAGGAGGACGGGTCGGTGTGCTTCTCCGTGCGCAGCTCACCGGAGGATGGTGCCCAGATCCTCGAGGCGCTGCGCCGCGCCCAGGACTACCTCGAGCGCACCGCGGCCCGCTCCGACGCCGCCGCGCACCTGGATCCCGTGCAGGCGGTGGAGGAGGAGGTCGCCCGGCCGGGCCACAGCTTGCTCGACGCGCTGGTGCTGATCTGCTCGCAGAGCGACGTGGCTGCCGCGCCGGAGGATGCCGCTCCGGAGTCACCGGCCGAGAGCCCGGCAGCGGACGGGACGGCTGAGCCGGTCCGGGCCTCCCGGCGCAGCGAGACGGTGCTGCACACCACGCTCACCGATCTGGCCGCCGCTACCGGCGGCGATGCCCACCTGGAGCTCGGACCGGCCCTGCACGCGGAGACCGCCCGGCGGCTGTGCTGTGACACCGGGGTGGTGCTGCACCTGCACGAGGACGCTCCCGCGGGAGCGGCAGCGGAGGGGATGGTGTCGATGTCCAGCCCGCGGCCCGGCCGCACCATCGACGTCGGCCGCCGCAGCCGCCGGCCCAACGCTGCCCTGTTCCGGGCACTGTGGCACCGCGACCAGGGCTGCGTGTTCCCGGGCTGCGGGCGACGCCGCTTCCTGCACGCCCACCACCTGCGGCACTGGGCCCGCGGCGGACCCACCACCCTGGACAACATGGCGCTGCTGTGCGGGGAGCACCACCGCGCCCACCACGAGGGCGGCTTCGACCTGCGCCGCGGTCCGGACGGCACGTTGCGCACCTATGCACCTGACGGACGGCTGGTGCTGCCGGCTGCGCCCGCCCCGGCGGCGGCTCTGACCGAGCCGACCCGAGATGACGGCACAGGTGACCTGACCGCCACGGACGGCCGCCCGGTCAACCTGGGCTACGCCGTCAGCACGCTGCTGATGAACCGGCAGGTGCAGGCCGAGCGGGAGACCGGGCAGCCCCGGGCAGCCTGAGCACGCCGGTCCGCCGGATGCGCTCCCGCGGGAGCGTCAGTCCCGGCCAGCCGCCTCGGCGTCCACCAGCCAGAGGGTGACGTCCCGGCCCGCGGCTGCTGCGACCGGCAGCTCGTCCGGGTCGGCGCCCTCGAGCGCTCGGCGCACCGGTTCCGCCTTGGCCGCCCCGGAGACCACGATCCACGTCTGCCGGGTGTTGTTCAGCACCGGCAGGGTGAGCGAGATCCGCTCCGGCGGCGGCTTGGGGGAGTCGTGCACCCCGATCACCGCCCGGTCGGTGATCGCCACCGTACCCTGACCGGGGAACAGCGAGGCGATGTGCCCGTCCGGGCCCATGCCGAGCAGCACCAGGTCGAGCTCCGGGGAGAGCTCGCCCTCCGGTGCGAACCGGGCCAGCTCCTCGGCGTAGGCCCGGGCGGCGGCCTCCGGGTTCTTCGCCTCGTCGCTGGAGGGCATCCGGTGCACGTTCTGCTCCGGGATCGGCAGCCGGGCCAGCATCGCCTCTCCCGCCTGACCCTCGTTCCGGTCGGGGTCGCCGGTGGGCACGAACCGTTCGTCGATCCACCACACGTGCACGCCGGAGAAGTCCACCACGTTGCGCAGGTCGGAGCGGCCGATCTCGGCCAGCACCTGCGTGCCGATGGTGCCGCCGGTGATCGCCACGTGCACCGGGTGCCGCAGCGACTGCGCGTCCGCCAGCGCCAGGAGCACCCGGGCTGCGGTCGCCCGGGCCAGGGTGTCGGCGTCGGGGTGCACCACCACCGCGCGCTGCGTGCCGCTCATCCGGCCACCTCCGCACCGACGACCTGCACCTTGGGCAGACCGTCCACCAGGCTCTTCCGGTACACCTCGTCCGGGTCGAGGCGGCGCAGGTCCTCCATCAGGCAGTCCTCCAACGGTCGTTTCGGCATCGCGATCTGGTGCTCGGGCTGGCCGGGCTGGTTGATCGTCACCACCGAGGAGCCCTCCGGACGGTGCATCGAGATCAGACCGTCCGGCACCTCCAGGTCCACCCCGGTGATCGCGGTCGCCTCCACGTCGGCCTGCACCACGGCGGGAACGTCCAGGTAGGCCGCCAGCCAGGCGGCGAACAGGTGGGTGGAGGGCCGGGCCACCGAGCCGCGCACGGTCGCCCGGCTCACCGGTCCGGCCCCACCGTCCAGGGCAGCGGCGGTGATCCCCCGCCAGAGCGTGGTCCGGGCCCAGGACAGGTCGGTGTCACCGGCGGTGTAGTGCTCACCCAGACCGGTGAGGAGCTCGATCGAGTCCTCGCACTCGCCCACGTCGCTGATCCGCCGGTAGGCCATCGCACCGAGCGGGTCGGCGCCGAGCACCGGGGGAGGCTGGCTCGGCCACCACACCACGATCGGTGCATCGGGCAGCAGCAACGGCATCACCAGGGTGTCCACCTCGGCCCGGGCGCCGCCGGAGGGGCGCAGCACCACCACGTCGGAGGCCCCGGCGTCCGCCCCGATCCGGATCTCGGCGTCCAGGGCGGCCTCGGCCCGCCCGTTGGCCCGGTCCACCACGATCACCCGGCAGGGGTGCTCGCGGCTGGCGCGGTTGGCTGCTTCGACCGCGGTCTCGGCCTCGTCCCCGGTGGCGATGATCACCAGGGTGAGCACCCGGCCGAGCGCGACCACGCCGCCCTCCTCGCGCAGGTCCACCAGCCGGGCACCGATCTCGGCGGTGCTGGTGTCGGTGAGCGTGATGATCACGGTCGCCTCCAGGTTCGTCCGTCCCGGCCGAGCATCGCGTCGGCCGACGCCGGCCCCCAGGTGCCGGCGCGGTACGGTTCCGGCCGGCCGGTGGCCTGCCAGTAGTCGATGATCGGATCCAGGATCTGCCAGGACAGCTCCACCTCCCGCTGGTGCGGGAACAGCGGCGGGTCACCGAGCAGCACGTCCAGCAGCAGCCGCTCGTAGGCCTCCGGGGAGGACTCGGTGAACGCGTGCCCGTAGCCGAAGTCCATGGTCACGTCGCGGACCTCCATCGCCGTCCCGGGCACCTTGGACCCGAACCGGATCGTCACACCCTCGTCCGGCTGCACCCGGATCACCAGGGCGTTCTGGCCCAGCTCCTGGGTCTCGTTGAGGTCGAACGGCAGGTGCGGGGCGCGCTTGAACACCACGGCGATCTCGGTCACCCGTCGGCCCAGCCGCTTGCCGGCACGCAGGTAGAACGGCACCCCGGCCCAGCGCCGGGTGTCCACGTCCAGCCGCACGGCCGCATACGTCTCGGTCACCGAGTCCGGCGGGACGCCGTCCTCCTCCAGGTACCCCTGCACCT